>DATLLN010000260.1:0-2869 GCA_035537835.1 Gaiellales bacterium | reverse complement strand
GCAAGCCAGAGAGCTGAGGAACTGGATCGACCAGCACACGGGACCGAATGCGCCTCGCTACAGCGGGCTTATGAACAACTGCACTCATTTCGCGTGCCAGGTCGCCGGCGAAGCCGGTCGCATAATCAAACGGGACAATGGCAATCTGCAGGACGCTCGGCTGCTCAAGAATCTGTGGCGACGCGCCCGCAACTGGTTCGGCTTCATAGGTCCATGGTCCCTCCACCGCTACTTCGCCAAGCTCCGCAACAACCCCGTGCCGGGGAGCAGCATCACGGCGGAAGTCTTCTGACTGACATCCTTCCCACCAAACCCATGCGCACCACCCAGCTCTTCATGCTCCTGGTCATCCTCGCCACCCTCGTCGCCTGCGGCGGCGACTCGCGTCCGGCCTGCGCCGACGGCGAGGCCGGCTGCGCCTGCCGGGTCGACGACACCTGCGCCGACGGCCTGGCCTGCGACCTGGCGACACGCCAGTGCGAGACCACGCGCGAGGTCGCGCTGCCCGCGCTCGACCCCGCCGCGCGCGCCTGCGAGATCCTGCTCGCCGACGATGGCGCCCGGGTCGTCACCGCGCGCTTCGACGGCAGCGTCACCGGCGAGTCGATCCGCCAGGCGCCGCGCACCGCGCTCGCGTTCCATGCCAACGAGGACCGCGCCATCGCTTCCAGCGCCGTCCGCGCCGTGCTCGCCGGCGCCGGCGGCATGACCGTGGCCCGCACCCGCTGCTTCGACCGCGACGGCCGCGCCCTCGCCGGGCGCTAGCCACTCGAGGACCCATGCCCACGCGCCCGTCGATCCGCCCCGCGTTCGCGCTCACCCTGGCCCTCACCGCCGTCGCCGCCCTCGCCGCCCTCGGGGCCTGCGGCGACACCCCGCCCGGAGGCGCCACCTCCGACTGCCCGCCAGGGAGCCTGGGCTGTGTCTGCGCCAGCGGCGACACCTGCGGGACCCTGAGCAACGGCGAGGCGCTCCGCTGCATGGACGGCGCCTGCGTCCCCATGACCTGCGCGCCCGGCACGCCCGGCTGTGTGTGCCGCGGTGGCGTCGACTGCGATGACGCCGGCGATGAATGCAAGCTCGGCATCTGCAAGCCCGTCGACTGCGCCGCCGGCACCGCGAGCTGCGACTGCCTGCTCGGCGAGTGCGGCGCGGCCCTGTACTGCGACCTCTCGCTGGGCGGCGGCACCTGCGTCGACGGCACCGGCTTCCCCGGCGGCCCCTGCCCGGCCAACGGCCTGTGCCACAACCAGAGCCGCTGCGATCGCGCGCTCGACGTCTGCGTCCACTGCGAGCTGGGCAGCCAGGGCTGCGCGCCCGACCGCGGCGTGTGCAACCCCGGCCTGGTCTACGCGGTCGGTCGCTGCTACGCCCCCGACGACGTCCCGCCCGGCGCGCCCGAGTGCTACACCCGCTGCACCGCCGACGTCCACACCGAGGACGGCGTGCTGGTGTGCGACCCCGAGGGCTTCCTGGCCGGGTGCCTGCCCGGGCTCACCTGCGACCGCGGCTCGTGCGTGCCGGCCGGCGAGACCCGACCGTCCTGCAGCGACGACAACGAGTGCCCCGATCACCAGCGCTGCCTCGCCGACGGCCACTGCTACTCGAACTGCGACAGCCACACCGACTGCGCGCCCGGCCGGTCCTGCCACGACCACGTGTGCCGCCTGCCGTGCACGGCCAGCGCGCCGCCCGGCCAGGGCTGCCCGGCCAGCTTCCGGTGCGACATGGAGGACGGCCAGAGCGGCTACTGCGTGCCGCTCCCCGCCGAGCCACCGCCGGTACCGCCGGGCTCGGGCGCGACCTACCGGCTCAGCGCCTCGACCGTCACCTTCACCCACCTCGAGCCCACCGCGACGGTCCGTATCGTGAGCGAGAGCCCGGTGGCCGAGCGCTTCACCGTCACCCGGGCCTGGCACCGCGCCTACGATCGCCAGGGCGCGCAGATCGTCGACCCCCGCGCGGAGGCCGAGCCGCTGTGGTTCCTCGGCCTGACCAGCCCCGGCGCCACCACGCTGCCCGGCGGCGGGCTCGAGGTCCTCGCCGGCGCCAGCTGCGGCGAGGCGTGCCCGACCCTGTCCGTGACCCGGACCGGCGCGCTGCCCGACGGCTGGGCTCGGTTCGAGGGCGCCATCGAGATCACCAGCCCGACCCTCGGCGTGCAGTCCCTCACCGTGACCTACCAGGCCGCGGTCGACGGCCGGTGGACCGGCACCATGTACTACTTCGCGTCGTTCCCCGACGTCGGCCTGGCCGCGTGGCGGCAGAGCGGCCGCCAGAACGCCGACGACGTCGGCAACGCGCTCATCGCCCAGTGGACCGCCTATCGCAACGGCCGGCTCCGCCTCGCCGAGCTGCAGGCGGTGCTGAACGCCACCGCGACCGGCTCGTGGGCGTGGCCGTCGACGGTGGCCGCGTGCGCGGGCGTGGCCCCGAGCGGCGCCTGCTACCTGTTCGACGGCGCCATCGGGGTCAAGGTCTACGCCGACAACCGGGTCGCCACCCCGATCCCGACCGGCGTCACCCCGTATCCCGTCGCGATCAACCTGCGGGCCGATGCGCCCGACGAGTCGGGCCACGCCGTCTTCCGCGGCACCATCGACAGCGCGGTCGCGCTCCACTACGGCGGCCGGCCGCAGGTCGAGCTGACCTTCGCCCACCGCCCCGACGATCTCGCCCGCTGCGCCGCCGACGGCGTGCCCGGCGACTGCGTCACGTTCCTCGCCGATCTCCGCGCCGACATCGTGGTCGGCGCCCGTCAGCCGGCCACCAACGGGACCTGCCCCGCCGGCCTGACCCTGGCGCGCCAGCCATGGCTGGTGCCCGGCTTCGTCGCCGACACCCGCGCCGGCTTCCGCGAGGAGTGCCG
>DATLLN010000259.1:0-2765 GCA_035537835.1 Gaiellales bacterium | reverse complement strand
CCGTGAACGCTGGTACGAACGTCGCGGAGCGGGCCGCGATCCGCACGTCGCAGGCGACGGCCAGCGCCAGCCCCGCGCCGGCGGCCGGCCCGTTGACGGCGGCGACCACCGGCTTCTCGAGCCCGCGCAGCGCCACCACGTTGGGGTTGTAGGAGCGGCGCAGCAGCTCGCCCACGTCGGACGGATCGGACGGGAAGGCGTCGATGTCCTGTCCCACACAGAACGCCCGGCCGGCGCCGGTCAGCACCACCGCGCGTACCGCGGGATCGGCCGCCTCGGCCAGGGCGGCGCCCAGCGCCGCATGCAGATCCTCGGTCAGCGCGTTCAGCCTGTCGGGCCGGTTCAGCGTGATGGTCGCGACGGCGCCCGCGCGTGTCAGCTCGACATCCGGCACGCTGCCGAGTCTACCGGCGAGGCTAGAGGATGCCGCGCCGCTCGAAGATCCGCGTGATCTTCGCGACGTGGGTGCCACCGTACAGCGAGGTGTCGGCGGCGATGATCGCCTTCGTGCCCGCCCGGAACTTCGAGACCGGGGTCAGCAGGAAGTACGACTCGAGGATGTCGGTGTTGGCGACGGTGCGGCCCACCGCCGACCGGATCAGCCAGAGCGACGCGCTCCACATCTCGCCGTCGTCGTGCACCTCGCCGTCCATGTCCTCGGGGAAGTGCTTCGCCGAGTCGAGCCTGCGCAGGCAGCTGGGCACCGGCGCGTACGAGGTGGAGTCCCACTCGGCGAGGCACAGCAGCCCCTGGCCGTCCGACGCCGCCGCCGTCTGGTCGGCCGCCCAGTAGTCGCCGAAGCCCTCGCCCATCGAGCCGCCCTGCTCGGTCGCGCCGAAGCCCGGCACCTGGGCGGTGGCCGGGCGGGCGAACGTCCGCTGCACCGCGGTCTCGAAGCCGAGCCCGCCGTTCGAATACGTGTGGGCGCCGTAGACGGGGAGTCCGTCAACAGTCTGCTGCGTCCACAGGTGCCGGCCGCTGGCCGTGGTCACGTCATGGACGACGCGCCATCCGGTCGCCGCCGAAGCCGCCCCGGGCAGCGCTGCGGCAGCCAGGGCGACCGCGGCCGCCACTCCCCCCGAGTCGGCGTGACCTCACGGGCGGACGGTACCCCCGGTCGACCCGCCGCGCAACACGGGACGTTCGTCCGTCACCAGATGCAGCACCGGCCGGGTGAATCCTTCGGGCAGATCGGCCTCGACCGCCGCCGCGACGTCGGGCGGCAGCAGCGGGCCGGGCTGCTCGCCCGGGCGGTGCCACTCGTGCATCCGCCGGTCGACCGGCTCGCCCACCGGGCCGCCGGTGATTTGCGCCAGGAAGTACAGGATCATCTCGTGCCGGTAGTCGCCGCTCTCGACGAAGAGGTTCTCGCTGACATACAGCAGGCGGCCGACCTCGATCTCGAGCGCGGCCTCCTCCATCAGCTCGCGGCGCAGGCCCTCCTCCGAGGTCTCCCCGGGCTCCAGCCCGCCGCCGGGGAACCAGTAGAAAACGCCTCGGTCGGCGTGATGCGTGCGGTCCATCAGCACGTGGCCCTCGCCGTCCACGATCACGCCGCGGACGCGCGTCGAGAACCCGGGCAGCGCCGGCTCAAACAACCAGTGCCCGCTCGGCCTCGTACACCGGCAGCACCCGCCGCAGGAACTCGCCGGTGGCGCTGCCCGGCGTCTCGGCCACCTCCTCGGGCGTGCCCTGGGCGACCACCTCGCCGCCGCGGTCACCGCCCTCCGGCCCGAGGTCGAGCACCCAGTCGGCCTGCTTGATGACGTCCAGGTTGTGCTCGATCACGAGCACCGTGTTACCGGCGTCCACCAGCCGCTGCAGCACGATCAGCAGCTTGGCCACGTCGTCGACGTGCAGGCCGGTCGTCGGCTCGTCGAGGATGTACAGCGTCCGGCCGGTGGCGATCTTGGACAGCTCGGTCGCCAGCTTCACCCGCTGTGCCTCGCCGCCCGACAGCGTCGTCGCCGGCTGGCCGAGCCGCATGTAGTCGAGGCCGACGTCGTGCAGGGTCTGCAGCCGGCGGCGGATCTTCGGGATCTTGGCGAAGAACGCGAGCGCCTCCTCGATCGGCATCTCCAGCACGTCGGCGATCGACTTGCCCTTGAATCGCACCTCCAGCGTCTCCCGGTTGTAGCGGCGGCCGTGGCAGACCTCGCAGTTGATGTACACGTCGGGCAGGAAGTGCATCTCGATCTTGATGGTGCCGTCGCCCCGGCACGTCTCGCAGCGCCCGCCCTTGACGTTGAACGAGAACCGGCCGGCCTTGTACCCGCGCGCCTTGGCGTCCGGCGTCTTGGCGTACAGCTCGCGGATGTGATCGAACAGCCCCGTGTAGGTCGCCGGGTTCGACCGCGGCGTGCGGCCGATCGGGGACTGGTCAATGTCGATCACCTTGTCGAATGCGTCGAAGCCGAGCACCTCGCGGTGCGCCCCGGGCTTGACCCGCGTCCGCTGCACGCGGTTGGCCAGCGCCTTGAAGATCACCTCGTTGACCAGCGTGCTCTTGCCCGACGTGTACATCAACTGCGAGGTCTGCCACGGCCGCCGCTACAACCGCGAGACGCTGGAGGTGCGGTTCAAGGGCAAGTCGATCGCCGACGTGCTGGAGATGTCGGTGGAGGAGGCGTTGACCTTCTTCGCCAAGATCCCGAAGCTGCGGCGGCGCCTGCAGACGCTTCACGACGTGGGGCTCGACTACGTGCGCCTGGGCCAGCCGGCGACGACGCTCTCGGGTGGTGAGGCCCAGCGTGTGAAGCTCGCGA
>DATLLN010000258.1:0-3480 GCA_035537835.1 Gaiellales bacterium | reverse complement strand
ATGGTGGTGCGCGCCCGCTACAGCGCCCCGAACCAGATGTCGGTCGAGCTGACCTCGTCGATCGTCACCGGCTGACCTCGACGCGTTCCACCTCGGCGGAGGCGTGGGGGACGCCCGCGACCACCAGCCTGCCGTCGCCGTCGACTCCGTCGACGATGCCCTCCGCGCCGCCCGCGAGCCGCACCCGCCGCCCGGCCAGCTCGTTGCGTTCCAGCCCCGCGAACCCGTGCCGCTCGAAGCCGTCGTAGCGCCGCTCGATCGCCTGCAGCACGGCGGCCAGCACCGTGCCTCGGTCGACCGGGACGCCGCGGAGCTGGCGCAGCGACGTCGGCGGGACGCGGGCGTCGCCCGGCAGCTGCTCGGCCGTGGCGTCGGCGTTGATCCCGATGCCCGCGATCAGCTGCCCGCCGCGCACCTCCGGCAGCACCCCCGCCAGCTTGCGGCCGTCCACCAGCACGTCGTTGGGCCAGCGCACCATCGCCCGCTCGTCGAGGGCCTCGCACACCGCCTCGGCGAGCACCAGCGAGAACGGCGCCAGTCGCTCCGCAGGCGTTGCCGGCCACAGTGACAGCGAGAACAGCACGCCGGTTCCCGGCTCGCTGACCCACTGCCTGCCCCGCCTGCCGCGGCCGGCGGTCTGGTTGTCGGTCGCAGCAACGGCTCCCTCCGGCAGGTCGCGCACGAGCTCCTGCGTCGACTCGCACACCTCGCGGTAGAGGTAGGGGGTTCCGAAGCGGCCCTCCAGGAGCGGCATGACCGCCTCGGGAGAGAGCGCGCTCGTCCCGGACACCGCCTCACTAGAATAGCCCCGCATGATCACGCAACCGAAACGCGCGGCGGCGCGTCTGACGCTGCGAGATGGCGTACGTGAGGGCTCGCGGTACTCGTCCATGTCCGACGTGGTGCTGGCCGTGCGGGCTCGTGATGGCGACCGGCGGGCGCTCGAGGTGCTGGTCGAGCGGCACGAGCCGGCCGTCCGGCGGCTCGCGAGCTATCTGCTCTCCGATCCGCAGGACGCCGAGGACGCCGCCCAGGAGTCGCTGGCCAAGCTGTGCACCCGGATCGACCAGTTCCGCGGCCGCAGCCGGTTCTCGACGTGGCTCTACAGCCTGGTGGCGAACACGTGCCGCGACCTCGGAGAGCGGCAGCGCCGTCGCCGGCACCAGCCGCTTGATGCCGTCGCCGAGCAGCCGTCGGCCGACGGTGGACCGCACGACCTGGCGATGCAGCGCGAGCAGCGCCGCGTGCTCGCGCTGCGCATGGCCGACCTGTCGGAGGAGCAGCGGCAGGTGATGGTGATGAAGGATGTGCTCTCGCTCTCCTACGAGGACATCGCGGAGGTGCTCGGGATGCCGGTCGGCACGGTCAAGTGCCACGCCCATCGGGGCCGTGCGCGGATGCGCCGCTCGATGACGCCGGCGCTCGAGGTGATCTCCGCGTGAGTGCAGCCTGGACGGCGCCGCTCGACAGGGCGGCGATCGAGGCGATCATCCCGCACCGCGACCCGTTCCTGCTGGTCGACGAGATCACCGAGCTGGTGCCGGGCGAGCGTGCCGCCGGGCGGTACCACGTGACCGACGAAGCCTGGTATCTGCGCGGCCACTTTCCCGGCCGCCCGATCATGCCCGGGGTGCTGCAGGTCGAGGCGCTCGCCCAGGTGGGCGCGGTCTGTGGTCTGTCCCACCCTGACTTTGCGGGCAGGCTCGCGCTGTTCGCCGGCATCGACGACGTGCGCTTCAAGCGGATCGTCGTGCCGGGGGACACGCTCGAGCTGCGGTGCGAGATCACGCGGCTTCGCAATCCCGTCGGCAAGGCCGACGCCCAGGCGACCGTCGATGGCGAGCTGGCCTGCCGTGCGCAGCTGACGTTCGCCCTGACGGAGCTCGAGGCGTGATCGCATCGTGCCAGCGCGGCGTCGCCATCCTTGGCGTCGGGTCATATGCGCCCGAGCGGGTGATGTCGAACGACGAGATCGCGACGCTGGTCGACACCAGCGACGACTGGATCTCCCAGCGCACCGGGATCCGCGAACGTCGGCTCGCCGCTGACGACGAGGGCACCGCGCTGCTCGGTGCGCGGGCGGCGCGCGCCGCGGTGGAGGACGCCGGCGTCGACCCCGCGGAGATCGACATGATCGTGGCCGCGACCGCCAGCCCTGACTACTACTTTCCGGCGACCGCGTCGCTGATCGGCAGCGACATCGGCGCGGGTAAGGCGGCCGGGTACGACCTGTCTGCGGCATGCACGGGATTCATCTACGCGCTGGCCCAGGGCTATGCGCAGATCGCGTCCGGTATGGCCGACACCGTGCTGGTCGTCGGCGCGGAGGTGTTCTCGCGGCTGCTGGACTGGTCGGATCGCTCGACGTGCATCCTGTTCGGGGACGGCGCCGGCGCGGTGGTGCTCGGCCGCAACGGGACGACGACCGGGCTGCTCGGGTTCGACCTGGGTTCCGACGGCGAGGGCGCCGGGCTGCTGTCGGTGCCGGCTGCGGGGAACGCGCCCAGCAAGGGCGAGGCGCCGTACGTCCAGATGAACGGGCCCGAGGTGTACAAGTTCGCGACCCACGTGGTGGTGGAGTCGGCGTTGCGCTGCCTCGACGCGGCCGGGTTGACCGTCGAGGACGTCGACCTGTTCCTGCCGCACCAGGCGAATCAGCGGATCATCGACCACGCGGCGCGGCGGCTGGGCATCCCTGAGGATCGCGTGTTCGGCAACGTCGCGCAGTACGGCAACACGTCCGCAGCATCGATCCCGCTGGCGCTCGACGAGGCCTACCGCGGGGGCGATGTCAACGCCGGCGACACCATCCTGATGGTGGGCTTCGGTGGCGGGCTGGCGTGGGGATCGTGCGTGATGGAATGGACGAAGGAGCGCTGATGGCAAGGATCGCCTTCTGCTTCCCGGGTCAGGGGAGCCAGCGAGTGGGGATGGGCGCGGAGCTCGTCCAGCAGTTTCCGGAGGCCGCCGCGGTGTTCGCCGAGGCGTCCGACGTGCTCGGCTTCGATCTCGGAAAGGTCTGCTTCAACGGCCCGATCGAGGAGCTGTCGCGCACCGAGCTGACGCAGCCGGCGCTGGTCACGACATCGATCGCCGCGCTGCGGGCGGTCGCAGAGCGCACGGGCCTGACGCCCGATGTCGTGGTCGGCCACAGCGTCGGCGAATACGCCGCCCTGCATGCCGCGGGGGCTGCCGACCTGGCGTCCGTGGTGCGGCTGGTCCGCGAGCGCGGGGTGGTGACGGCTGCGGCCGCCGCCGCAGACCCCGGCGCGATGGCCGCGGTGCTCGGGCTCGACGACTCTGCCGTCGAGGAGCTGTGCGCCGCGGCGACCGACGTCTGGCCGGCGAACTACAACTGCCCGGGCCAGGTGGTCATCTCCGGCCGGGAGCAGGGTGTCGCCGAGGTTTCCGATCGTGTCAAGGAGGCGGGCGGCAAGGTGATCCGGCTGCGCGTCACGGGGGCGTTTCACAGCCCGCTGA
>DATLLN010000257.1:0-7123 GCA_035537835.1 Gaiellales bacterium | reverse complement strand
GCCGCACGCCCGGATCAGGGCGATCGAGGAGCGCCGCTCGTAGGCGGTCAGCGCCAGCATCTGGACGACCGCGTACAGGCAGACCAGGCCGTCGATGATCGCGATCGTGCGCAGCAGCGCGGCCAGCACCCCGAGGAACTGGGCGTTGCGTGTGGTGACACCACCGACCGTCGCCGTTGGGAACCCCGCCCGGGCGAGCGCCGCTGCGACGTCCGAGCGCGATGCCCCTTCGGCCAGCTGGACGACCGTCGTGCCGCCGCCGGCATCGCAGATGCGCGCCCCCGGCTGGACGTAGGCGATCCGCCCGTCGTTGTCGAACGCCCGGACGACGCCGACCACGCGGAAGCGCGCCTCGCCGCCGTTCGCGAACTGGGTCACCAGCGGCGTGCCGGGCTGCAGGCCAAGGGCGGATGCCAGGCCCTGGCCGACCTCGGCTTCGCCCGGCCGGGTGGCGCGCCGACCGGTGGCGAGCTGCGGCGCCTCGAACCGCAGCCGGTCACCGCAGTAGGCGATCAGCTGGAAGGACTCGCCGAGCTGGTACGAGTCGGCCACGTCGGCGGAGAAGCGCTGGGCGGCGGCACCCACGCCGGGCACCGCGTTCACCGCGTCGAGCGTGCTCGCCGATCCGCGCGCCGTCAGCTGATAGCGCTTGCCCAGGGCGCCGGGGTCGTTCTGGAGCGAATCGAGCGTCGTGGCCAGCGCCAGCATGAGCAGGATCACGGCGCAGGACGCGGCCAGCACGACCGCGGTGGCGAGCGTCCGCACGGGCCGCGAGACGACCATCCGCATGCCCAGTCCGACGGCCCCTCCGGGCAGCGCCCTGCCCCGCGGCGCCGGTCCGCTCCCACCGCCGCGCAGCATCGAGGCGATCGGCCGGCGGCACGCCCGCCAGGCCGGCCAGCAGGCGGCCGCGGCGACCACCGCGACGATCACGCACAGGCAGATCGCGAGCGGAGCCAGCAGCGACCATCCCGCGGGGAACTGATCGAGCGCCTCCAGCACGCGGTCGGCGGGGCCGCGTGCCGCAAGCGTCCCCACGAGCAGCCCCAGCAGCGCCGCCGGGAGCGCGACCAGCACCGCCTCGGCCGCGGTTGCGGCGACGATCGCCCTGGGCGATGCGCCGACCGCGCGCAGCAGCGCGAACGATTCGATCCGCCGCTCGACCTCGACCCGGGAGGACGCCGCCAGCATGACCACGGCGCCGCCCAGGGCGACCAGTGAGAAGGCGACCAGCAGCGCGACGACGATCCCGGCGGCCTGGTCGATCTGCACGCGGACGGCGTCCCGCGTCGCGAACACGAGACCGCCGACCCCAAAGCTCGCAGTCCGTGCCTGCTCCAGCATGACGTCCAGCCGGTCGGGATCATGCACCCACACCAGTGCCTGGTTCACGGGCCGGCCGGCCTCCGGTGCGAAGTACGAGGTGACCACCTGGTACGGCACCCACACCCGGGGCGCGCTGGCCAGCGGATAGGCGACGTTGTCGGGGGAGACAGCGACGCCGACGATCCGCAGGCGGGCGGCCGAGACCGGCGGAGTGGACGTGCGGAAGCTGATGGTGTCGCCGGGCTGGAGGTGCCACTCCCGGGCCAGCCCCTGCTCGACCACCGCCTCGTTGGAGCCCTCGCGCAGGTCGCGGCCGGCGACGACGGCGTAGCCGCGCCTGCCCGGCTGCACGCCCTCCAGCTGTCCGCTGGAGATCTCGGGGTTCCCGTGCGACCAGAGGTGGACGCGCCGCTCCTCGTACCGGTAGGAGACGCCGGCGACGTTGGGCAGGGCACCCACCCGTTCGCGCACGGTGCTCAGATCGCGTTGATCGAACCGGGCGATCACATCGGGCAGGTCGGCGCGGTCGGCGGCGCGGTCGAAGCCGTCGTGCAGGCTGAACGCCACCGTCACCGCCGCACCGAGCATCGCCGAGGCGGCTGCGATGCCGCCTGCGGCGAGCAAGGCCCGGCCCCAGCGGACGCGCAGCCGGGCCACGGAGTGGCGGACGAGTGCCCTCACGGGGCGAGCCGGCCGTCGGCGAGGTGCAGCACGCGGTCGGCGAGGGCCGCGGCCTCGGTGTCGTGCGTGACCAGGACGACCGCCCGACCGTCGTCTGCGATCTCGCGCAGCAGCCGGAGCACCTCGTGTCCCGAGTCTTGGTCGAGGTTGCCGGTCGGCTCGTCGGCGAGGATCAGGGGCGGGTCGTTGACCAGGGCGCGGGCGACCGCGAGCCGCTGCTGCTCGCCGCCGGACAGCACGCCGGGCAGCCGCGTGGCGGCGTCGGCCACCCCGAGGCGCTCGATCATCGCCCGGGCCCGGGCCTCCGAGCCGGCGCCGTCCCCGGCCAGGCGCGCCGGGAGCAGCACGTTCTCGGCGCCGGTCAGCTCGGGCAGCAGGTGAAAGAACTGGAACACGAACCCGACCAGCCGCCGGCGCACGTCGATCAGCTCCTTCTCGCTGCAGCGGTCGATGCGCACGCCGTCCAGCTCGATCTCCCCAGCGTCCGGCCGGTCGAGTCCGCCCAGCACGTGCAGCAGCGTCGACTTCCCCGACCCCGAGCGGCCGATCACCGCAACCAGCTCGCCGCGCCCGACGGAGAGGTCGAGGTCGCGCAGGAGCGTCCGGGCGCCGCGCCCGCTGCCGACCGACTTGGCGACGCCCCGCGCGGCGATGACGGGCGCGACGGTCGGCGTGATCAGCGGGCGTTCGTCATGCAACGCCGTTCGGACGCTATCGCGCGCAGATTGGGGCCGCCGTCACCCCCGATACGCCCGGACGAGCGCTACCCGGTGGTGTGGTGCACCAGCCGCGCCGTCTCGCGTGGGCCTTGAGCGGAGAGCTCCGCCACCAGGCCGATGCCGCGCACGAAGTACTTGCGGTCGATCACGCCCGGCTCGAGCCGCGTCCACTCGAGCGTCAGCACCGCGTGGGAGGTCGTGACGAACGGGGTGCGCACCCGCTGTGCGAGGTCGACCAGCCAGTACTGATCCTCGGCCTCGCCCTTCAGAAACTCCTGGCGGTGGGTGTCACCAACCTGCGGATGGGCGGTCATCACGATCCCGGGGCGCGCGCCGTCCACGCCCGCCTGCCATGACCCCGAGTGGTCGACCTGGCCGTTCTCGTACGCAGCCGTCCGCTCACCGAGGTACCAGACGTTGCCGTGTACGTCCTGCGCGAACCAGTCCGTCGTCCTCTCAAGCACCGTGCTGCCATGGGTGGCAACGTCCGTGACCACGGTCGCCTCGATCCCCATGATCCGCTTCGTGCCGTGCGTGACCGTGACCACGTCGCGCTGGCTCTGACCGTCCTTGACGCCCGTGTAGACCCATCGGCTACCGGGGGTCAGCGGCATGTATGGGTTGGTGATCCGGCTGACGAACCCGCCCTTCGCCGGCGGTGCCGCGGCGCTCGTGGCGCCGGCGCCCAGCGCGAGCGTGGCCAGGATGCCGAGTATCATCAGTGGTCGTCGCATCTCGTGCCTCCTTCGGTCTCGGAGTCCCAGCCTGGCAGCGGTACCTGAACGGACGCTGAACCGCGCCGCTCGGGTTTCTGGCGCGCCGGCGGCACGCCCGTAAGATGGTCGTGGAGGTGTGACATGCGCGTACTGGTGGTCGAAGACGCGATCAGGCTCCGGGAGATCGTCCTGCGCCGGCTGCGCGAGCAGGGATACGCGGCAGACGGGGCTGCAACCGCCTCCGAGGCGCTTTCCCGGGCGACGTCCAGCCCCTACGACGCGATCGTGCTCGATCTGCGGCTGCCCGACGCCGACGGCGTCGAGGTCTGCGCCCGCCTGCGCACCATGGGGTGCGGCTCCCCGGTGCTGATGCTCACTGCCCGCGACGCCGTTGCCGACCGCGTGGGCGGGCTGGACGCCGGCGCCGACGACTACATGACGAAGCCGTTCGAGTTCGACGAGCTGTTCGCCCGGCTGCGCGCGCTGACCCGGCGTGGCATCTCCGACCGCCCCGCCAATCTGTGCGTCGGCGACCTGCGCATCGATCCCGCGGCCCGCACCGTTGCCAGAGCTGACGTTGAGATCGAGCTGACGGCGAGGGAGTTCGCGCTGCTCGAGTACCTGATGCGCCACCGCGGCGTCGCGCTCGGACGGGCTCGGATGATCGATGCCGTCTGGGACGGCACGTTCCACGGCGACCCGAACATCGTCGACGTCTACGTCAGCCGGCTTCGGGACAAGATCGACAGGCCGTTCGGCCGCGCCACCCTGCAGACGGTGCGCGGCGTCGGCTACAGGCTCCAGGACGATGCGCCGGATCTCGCTTAGGGCTCGCCTGGCGCTGGCGTTCGCCGCGGGGATGGTGCTCGTGTCGGTGTTCGTCGCCGGCTTCGTCTACATCGAGGTGCGCAAGGATCTCCGCGAGTCGGTGCAGATGGGGCTGGGGGCGCGTGCCAAGACCATCCGCGCCGACTCCGACGTGATCGACGAGCGGCCCGGCCTGATCGACGGGGACGAGGCGTTCGCGCAGGTGCTGACGGCGGACGGACGGATCGACAGCTCCACGCGATCGGTCGCCCACGCGCCGCTGCTGGGTGCGCCTCGGCTTGCGGAGATCCGCGGGTCGACGTTCCTCGATCTGCGGCCGCCGGGGCTGGACTCGTCGCGTGTGCTCGTCGTCCCGGCGGGCGACGGGCGGTTCATCGTCGTCGGCGCCACGCTCAGCAACAGCCAGGAGGTGCTCTACCGGCTGCTCGAGCTGTTCGCCGTCGCGCTTCCGGTTGCCCTGATCGTCTCGTCGCTGATCGGGTGGTGGCTGGCCGGCCTCGCCCTGCGCCCGGTGGCGCGGATGATCGACGAGGCCGAGCGGATCTCGGCGGTCGATCCCGGGCGCAGGCTGCCCGTGCCCGACACCGATCCGGCGCTCGAGCGGCTGGCCCTCGCGTTGAATGCGACACTCGACCGGCTGCAGGAGGCGTACGAGCGCGAGCGGTCGTTCGCCGATAACGCCAGCCACGAGCTGCGCACGCCGCTGACCGTGCTCAAGGCCGAGGTCGACTCGGCGCTGGCGGAGCCGCGGTCGGAGGCCGACCTTCGCGAGGCGCTGGCGTCCGCGTCGGCCGAGGTCGACCACCTCGTCCGCATCGCCGAGGGTTTGCTGGTGCTGGCGCGTGCCAACGGCGGCACGATCCCCACTCTGCGCAAAGAGGCTCGGGTCGACCAGCTGGTCGAGGAGTGCCTGCGGCCTGCGCGCAGGCGGGCGGCCGAGCGCGGCGTGACCCTGCGATCGTCGGCGCCCGACGGGTCCGCGCTCGTCGATGGGACGCGGTTTCGCCAGGCGCTGGACAACGTCGTGGACAACGCCCTTCGGCATGTCGATCCCGGTGGGACGGTGCTCGTCTCGGCGGCGGTCGACGCCGGCACGGTGCGTGTCACGGTCGACGACTCCGGGCCGGGATTCGAGGCGCAGACGCTCGCCCACGCCTTCGAGCCGTTCAACCGGGCGCCGGGCGACGATGACGGTACGGGCCTGGGGATGGCGATCGCGGCGGCGATCGCCGAGGCTCACGGCGGCCGCGCCACCGCAGGCAACCGCCCGCAGGGCGGCGCCAGGGTGACGCTGACCTTCGCGTGATGCTCAGGCCGCGATCTGCGGCGTGACGTCCTTTCGCGTGATCGCGAGGAAGGCGACCAGCGCCAGGATCGACGTCAGGAAGACCACGCTGGTGGCCGTTGTTCCGATGCCCAGCCCGCCGTCCGCGCGGCTCTGCGAGAGGTAGTCGCCGATCGACGCGCCCAGCGGCCGGGTGAGGATGTACGCCATCCAGAAGGCGGCAACGGCGTTCAGCCCGAAGCGGTAGTGGGCGATGGCGACGACTGCGATCAGCGAGCCGAACAGGAACGCGGACTGCGCGTACCCGACGCCGAACTGCTCAGCGACCAGGTCGCCGGCGGCGGTGCCCAGCGCGAACGTGAACAGGATGGCGGCCCAGTAGAAGGCCTCGCGCCGCGTGGTGTATATGGTGTGGATCGAGAGCGTCCGCTCCTTCGCGTACCAGGCCGCGAACGTGATGGCCAGCGCGATCGAGAACAGCGCGGTCGTCAGCTGCAGTGCGACGCCGTAGTTGTCGGTCAGGTTGTCCGTGATCAGGGTGCCGGCGACGCTGATCACGACCACGGCCGACCAGTAGATGCCGGGCACGTACGCGGACGCCCGGAACTGGAGCACCAGGATCGCGACCAGCAGCACGGCCGCCACCAGGGTGGTGCCGGTCAGGCCCAGGCCCAGCGTCTCGTTCAGGTAGTCGGCGGCGGTCTCGCCGACGGTGGTCGCCATGACCTTGATCAGCCAGAAGAACACCGTGATCTCGGGCACCTTGTTGACCAGTGCCCGTGCGGTGGAGGCGGACGTTGTCGTCACGGAAGGATGCTCCTTGTGAAGTGACAGGGTGCTCAGAAGATCGGAGCGTGCCGGCGGGCGGCGCTCCCCCGTCCGCGCGATGGCGTGCACGTGGTCAGGTCGCTGTCAGGTTCCCGGTGCAACTCTGTGGGGGTCGAGCCAGGCGCGCGGGAACGATCCGTCCCCATTTCCGGAGCCCGTCTCCCGCGGAGCAGCGCTGCGGCTGGACGCACTACGGGGCCGGGATCTCCAGATCCCGGCCCTCGGTGCGTCTCAGGGGCGCGGGGATCCGCACGGTGAACGCGCCGGTCGGCCCGGGCGACGCCTCGACCGTGCCCCCGACCGACTCCGCCAGGCGGCGCGCGAGGGCCAGACCGAGGCCCGCGCCCGACCCGTCAAGCGTGGCCCTGCCGCGAACTCCGGGCAGGAAGATCCGCTGCGTGTCCTCGGCGCTGACGCCCTCGCCGTCGTCCCCGATGGTGAAGACGACCGCCCGGTCGGCCCGGTCGATGCCGATCGTCGCGCGCGTCCGGGCATGCCGGCAGGCGTTGTCCACGACCGGCTGCAGGATCTGCGTGGTCAGCTCGAGGTTGGCTGCCACCTGTGCGTCCACAGAGGCCTGATCGATCGCGAGCTCGATGCCGTGGGCACGGGCCACCTCGGTGGCCGCGTCGGTCGCGCGCTCGGCTGCCTCGAGCGCCGAGGCCGACTCGTGGGTCACGTCGGCGCCGGCGCGTGCGGCCGCCAGCAGCGTGTCGATGATCCGCGCCATCGTCCGCGCG
>DATLLN010000256.1:0-5783 GCA_035537835.1 Gaiellales bacterium | reverse complement strand
GACGCGGCGCGCACCATCGCCGGCGAGGACATCGCCTACCTGGACGCCGTGCTCGCCTACGCCGCGGGCGGCGGCGACCCGGAGCGGCCGGACGCGGTCGCTCACCCACAGCGCGGCGGCGCAGAGGACGAGGATGCGCATGGCAACAACGTGCGCGACGCGTGCCGGGCGGCGGCAGCGGCATGACGCTCGACGACGAGCAGCTGCGGAGCCTGGCCGAGGACGCGGTCGAGCACATGGAGCCGCCGGCGGGCGAGCAGCGGATGGAGGACGACCGGCTGATCGCGACGTTCGGCTCCGCGCCGGATCCGCAGATGAACGTGGTCTCACGGCTGCGCCTGGGATCGTCCGACATCGGCGCGGCCGTCGACGAGGTGCGCGCCTGGTACCGGCGGCTCGGCCGCGACGCGTGCACGTGGGAGGTGACCACGGCGTCGACGCCCGGCGATCTCCACGAACGGCTGCTCGCCCTCGGCATGCGCCCGGACGCCGAGCCGCACATGCTCGCCCTGGCCTGCACCGAGAAGCCGGCCAGCGACACGCCGGGCGTGAGCGTCGAGGCCGTCCGCACCGACGACCAGCTGGCGCTGGCGTCGTCGATCTTCCGTGAGGACGACGGCTTCGACCCACCGGAGGACTGGCTGCGGGCGACGCCGCGCTGGCTGGCGCGTGTCGACGGCGAGGTCGTTGCCACTGCCGACATCACCGAGATGGATACCGCCGTCTTCCTGGGCGGTGCGGTGACCGTCCCCCGGGCGCGCGGGCGGGGCGCCTACCGGGCGCTGGTCGCCGCGCGCTGGGACGAGGCGGTGCGCCTCGGCAAGCCCGTGCTGGTCACCCAGTCAGAGCCGATGTCGCAGCCGATCCTGACCCGCCTGGGGTTCCGGGTTGTCGGCGAGATCCACGTGCTGGTGGACGAGTTCGGGCCGTGACCGCGGTCTCTGACAAGGGCTGGCACGTCGGCGACTACGGCCGGCTGGGCTGGGCCGAGACAGCGGTGAAGGCCGTGGCCTTCGCGATCGCGTTCGTCGCCCTGGCGCACGCGCTCGACCGCGAGCTGGCCCGGCCGCACGGCATCCACGTGTTCGAGCTGCTCCTGCTCGGCGTCGCGGAGCTCGGTCTGATCCTGGCCGTCGGCGACCGGATCGTCGAGCGCGAGCTGATCGCGATGGGCTTCGTCTGCATCGCCAACGCGGCGCACCTGGGCATGCTGTTCGCGCTGCTGGCGGAGCCGGGGCCGGGCGTCCTGCTGTCGCTGTTCTGCGCGTTCATGTTCGCCGGCGAGGTGATCAAGCTGGGCTTCCTGCGCACGACCGGGTTCCGTGTGCGCGAGGTCGCGCCGGTGGTCGTCCAGGGACTGGTCGTCTCGTACGCGGCGATCTACGCCGTCGCCCTGGTCGCCTGGCAGTTCGCGTAGGCCTCAGGCGAGGCCGCGATCCTCAATCTCGCCCCGCGCCGAGGGCGACTTGTCGAGATCCTCGATCCCGAGCGCGCGGCGGACGCCAGGGGAGCGCTCGAACTGGATGTCCTGGTAGGCGACGACCTGGATCTGGTTGCCCCAGGGGTCGCGGAAGGTGACGCTGCCGCGGCCGCTGGTCCTCAGGCCCTCGCGCTTGCACGCCTCGCGCACCGCCTCGACGTCGTCCACGACCAGGCCGAAGTGGCGGTGGTCGTCCGGCCCCTGGGTGCGCCCCTCCGCGACCGCCAGGAACTGGTCGCCCATATCGATGAACGCCATCCCGTGGACGCGGCCCCGCAGCCGCACCTCGAACAGGCGGCCGTAGAGCGCCAGCGCCTCCTCCAGGTCGCCGACCTCGATGGCGACGTGGTTGATGCCGATCAGGCGGGTCATCGCGCGGCGGCTCCCCCGGCGCTGCGCTCCATCCCCCGCTCGCTTGGCGGGCCGAAGCCGAACCTGCGGTACAGGCCCGCGGCGTCGCGCGTGTGCAGGTACCAGCGCACGGCGGCCAGGTCGCCGTTGTCGACCATCTCGCGGACCAGCTCCACCCCCAGGCCCTTGCCCTGGTGGGCATCCAGCACGTAGACGTCCGCCAGGTAGGCGAAGGTCTCACCGTCGGAGACGGCCCGGCAGAAGCCGATCTGCTGGCCGTCGTGGTACAGCCCGACCACGCGGGCGGCGTCGTCCACCAGCCGGGCGACTGCCTCGCGGCTCCGGCCCTCGGCCCAGTAGGAGCGGGTCAGGTAGGCATGCACGGCGTCGACGTCGATCCGCTGGGGATCGTCGTCGAACTCGTACCCGCCTGGAAGCGTGCGCCGCACGGGCCGGATCTTGCCACGGCTCAGCTCACGCCGTTGGTGCGTGCCCAGGCGCGCAGGCCGCGCGTGGCCGACCGGTGGGTCTCGGCGTCGACCAGGCGCCGCGCCGGAAGCGGCAACGGCAGGGGCACGGCGGACGCATCCTCGACGGCGCGGAGCTGCAAATCAGGATCGCCGACGGGGTCGCCGGGGATCACCAGCGCGCCCTCGGCGACGTACTGGCCGAGATCGAGCAGCAGCTCGGCTGCGACGGTGACCAGCTTCGGCCTCAGCCGCCGCACCTGGAACTCCGGCCGCCCGAACTTGCCGAGCCCGACCGTGGCCGCGTGGAACCGGCCGGTCGTCCGCGCCGCCGAGATGCGGATCCCCACGTGGTTGACGATCGACGTGTCGGTCTTCGCAAGCGGGGATCGCCATCCGCCTGGGTGGAAGTGGCGGAGCGCGCCGACGTCGAAGACGACGCCGTCGAAGTCCGCCGCCAAGTCGCTGGCCAGCCGGGTGGCGGCCAGCACCTGCGCCAGCCGGTCCGGCCCCGGATCGGCGATGTCGAGCATCACCAGGTGGCGCGCCCGGGCGACCGCATCGGCGATCGACGGCCCGGCCCCGACCATCGGCCAGATCTCGGACGGCGGCTGCCCGCCGCCGTCCGGCCCGAACCCGCCCAGGTCGGCCCACAGGCCGAACTCCGCCGCCCGGGCCGCGATGTCCGAGCGCTCCGGCTCGCCGATCAGGAACACCTGGAACTGGCACATCGGCGGCGGCGGGCGCCACTCGGTGCGGCTGAGTCTTGCTTCCACGTCCATGCAGCCATGGTGCGGGCGCCGCCTGTGACGGATCAACACCGGACGTGTGCCAGAGCAGTCGCTACCCTGCTCCTCCCATGCTCGACGAGATCCGCGCGCTGCCCAAGGTCGAGATCCACGTCCACCTCGAGTCCAGCGTCGAGGCGGAGACGATCGCGGAGCTCGCCGCCTCGCTCGGCGAGCCAATGCCACGGCCGGTCGACCGGCTCTACACGTACGCCGGCCTGGACGACCTGCTGCGTACCTGTGAGTGGTGGTGCGACCTCTTCCGCACTCCCGAGATCGCCGAGCAGATCGCCTACCGCGACGCCGCGCGGATGGCCGGCGACGGCATCGTCTACGCCGAGGTGATGACCGGGCCGCGCTACTGGCCGCACGTCCGTTACAGCGACCTGATCCCGGCCGTCTGCGCCGGGTTCGACCGGGCGGCGGACGACGGCCACACCGACTGCCGGCTGATCCCCACCATCAGCCGCGACCAGCCGGGCGAGTGGGCCGAGGAGCTGGTGGATTGGCTCGGCCGCAACGCGCCGCCGCGTGTGGTCGGCCTGGGCCTGGACGGCGACGAGCAGTCGACTGGGTTGAACAGCCGGCAGTTCGCCCGCGCCTACCGTCAGGCGGCTGAGCTCGGGCTCGGCGTGACCGCGCACGCCGGCGAGTCGTCCGGGCCTGACGGGGTGCGCGACGTGATCGACCTGCTCGGCGTGCGGCGCGTCGACCATGGCGCCCGCGCCATCGAGGACCCGGCGCTGGTCGAGCGGTTGGCGGGCGAGCGGGTGACGCTGAACATGTGCCCGTCCTCCAACGTCAAGCTGGGCATCTTCCCCAGCCTCGCCGAGCATCCGGTCGGCCCGATGCTCGCCGCCGGCGTGCCGATCACCGTGAACAGCGACGACTGCCTGGCCGTCGGGATCACGCTGCCCGGCGAGCTGGCGGACGTCGGCGCCAGCCTGGGATGGACGATCGACGACGTCCGGGCTGCGCAGCGGCGGGCGGTCGACGTCGTCTTCTGCGACGGCGATCGCGCACACGAGCTGCGCGAGCTCGTCGGCTGACGGAGTCAGCCGAGCGCCACGCCCTCGATGCCGCTCGACGGGATCGGCTCCGGCATCCGGATCATCCGGAAGGAGTTGAACAGCCCCACCAGCGCGGCCAGGATCGGCACCAGCAGCGCGACCTGGAGCGCGATGTGGCGCGCGTCGGTGTTGATGTCGAGGATCTCCTGCTGCGTCGCCGGCGGGTACTCCGCGATCTGCTTCTGCAGCTCGCTGTTCCGCATCACCTGGGCGTCGTGCTCGAGGACGTCCGCGACGCGCTGCTGCTCGGGCGGCGTCAGGACGGTGCTGTCGTTCGCCATGTTCGTGAAGGTGAACGACAGCGTGGCCAGCATGATCGCGCCGGCGAACGCCAATCCGAACGAGAGGCCGAACGAGCCGCAGGCGGAGTTGACCCCCGCCGCCTCGCTGACGCGCTCCTCGGAGATCGGCGCGAGCGTGTAGTTGTTCAGCTGCGAGACCAGCAGCCCCAGGCCGCAGCCCGCAATCATCAGCGGCACCACCAGGTACCAGCCGCTGTCCGCCCGCGGCACGATCGGCACCAGCGCCACGAAGCCGACGAGGAGCAGCGCGAAGCCGATGCGCACAAGGCTGCTCGGCCGGCGGTCGCCCGCCTTCCTCCCCGCCAGCAACGCCGTCGCGAACATCGTCAGCGAGAGCGGCGCCAGTGAGAGGCCGGCCTGCATGGCGCTGTACTCGAACACCATCTGCAGGTAGATGGGCAGCGCGATCATCGCGCCGCCAAGTGCGATCTGCTGCATCATCTGCTGGCTGATGCCCAGCCGGAACGGCGGCGAGCTGAACAGGTCGGGGTCGATTAGGGGAATCTCGCCACGCCGCTTGCGGCGGGCGATCCACCAGATGAACGCGGACATGGCGATGCCGCCGAGCAGGAGCAGCGCACCGACCGACTCCCCTCCCTCCTGCCAGACGAGGATGCTGATCACGATCCCGCCCATGCCGACGACCGACAGACCGGCGCCGATCCAGTCGACACCCGGAGGGCCCGTGTACGGCGCGTCGCGGACGAGCTTGATGCCCGACAGGACGACGATGATGACGACGTCCTCCAGCAGGAACCCGATTCGCCAGGACAGGTAGGTGGTGATGAAGCCGCCGAGCAGCGGCCCGACGGCCGCGGCGATGGCGGCCGAGGCGCCGACCAGCGCGTAGGCGCGCTTCTGCGCCGCACCGGCGAAGTTGCCATGGATCAGCGACTGCATCGCGGGCAGCAGCAGCGACGCGCCCAGGCCGCCGATGATCGCCCAGAAGATGATGATCGGCGTCAGGCTCTGCGCCAGCACCATCGACAGCGCGCCCAGCGCGTAGGCGAGCAGCCCCAGGACGTACGCCTTCTTGCGTCCGATCAGGTCGCCCACCTTGCTGCCGATCAGGATGAACGCCGCCGACACGAGCGCCTCCAGGGCGATGGTCGACTGCACCCCGCTGACCGTCGTGTGCAGGTCGTGGACGACGTAGGAGATCGACACGTTCATCAGCGACGTGTCGACGACGAGCACGAACATCGCCGCCGCCAGGAGCAGGGCGAGACGGTTGTTGCCCGCCCCCTCCTCGGGAACGTCTGCGGCGACCGCGCCGTCGGTCATTCAGCGCGATTCAATCACACAGGCCGGAACGAGAGCTACTC
>DATLLN010000255.1:0-2510 GCA_035537835.1 Gaiellales bacterium | reverse complement strand
GCCGTAGATCACCTGCGGCTGCCCCGTCACCATCGCGTGCACGATCAGCGAGGCGTACTCGAGGCTGCGCGCGAGCGAGAACTGCTCGCCGGCGGCGAGGCCGGCCTTGATCTGGTCGTACTCGGCGAGGTTCTCCTCGCTGCGCTGGATGTAGTCGCCGACCAGCAGCCGGTAGCGATCGATCATCTCGTCGTCGCGCATGAACCAGGGCAGGTACTCGGCCGAGTGCTCGCTCGACTCGGTCGGGAAGTACCCCAGCCGCCGGTACATCTCGACACGCACGCGGCGCCGCAGCTCGGGGTCCCGCTCGATCACCTCGTCCAGCAGCGGGTAGAGGTTGCGGCCGTTGTGCTCGAAGCGCAGGATGAACGCCTGGTGGTTGACGCCGGCGCCCAGGAACGTCGTCTCCTCGAAGGGCACGTCCACCGCCTCGGCCAGCGTGCGGGTGGTGTGCTGCACCGAGTGGCAGAGCCCGACCACCTTCTGCTGCGGCGACCCCTCGTACGTTGCCCAGCAGAGCATCGCCATCGGGTTCGTGTAGTTGAGCAGCCAGGCGTCCGGGCAGAGCTCGGCCATGTCGCGGCCGATCTCCTGCATGACCGGGATCGTGCGCAGCGCGCGGAAGATGCCGCCGATGCCCAGCGTGTCGCCGATTGTCTGGCGCAGGCCGTGACTGGCCGGGATCTCGAAGTCGATCAGCGTCGCCGCATGGCCGCCGACCTGGATCATGTTGATCGCGTGGTCGCAGCCCTCCAGCGCGCGGCGGCGATCGGCGTGCGCCTCGATCGTGGCGTGCGCGCCGAGCGCCTCGTTCGTCCACCGCGCCATCGCCTCGGCGGCCTCCAGCCGCTCCGGGTCGATGTCGTGCAGGGCGATGGTGGCGTCGGCCAGCTCGGGGAAGCTGAGCAGGTCGCCGAGCAGGTTCTTGGTGAACTCGACGCTGCCCGCGCCGATGAAGGCGATCCGTGTCACGGCGCGGAGTGTTCCACAGCGGGGAGCAGAATGGCTAGTTCATCCGCGGGTCGTCGGGCATCCGGGCGAGCAGCGCGAACTGGTTGCCCATCCGCTCGAGCACCTGCGACCAGAGGCCGTCGGGGTCGGGCGTGAAGACGTCGTCGGCGAGGGCGGCGGCCGTGATCCACGCCTCTTCCTCGATCTCGCCCTCCAGCTGGCCCGTCCCCCATCCGGCGTAGCCGGCGAAGGCGCGGACGCGGATCACCTGCTCGGCCAGCTCCTGTGGGGACGTGCCGAACTCGACGGCGGCGACGGTGCCGCAGACCACGTCCAGGCCGTCGACCTCGCGGTGGTCTCCCAGGGCGATCACGCTGCCCGGGCTGACCGGGCCGCCGATGAAGACGGGGTCGTCGTCGGCGACGACCTCCGCCAGGTCGGGGATCGCCTGGCCGGTCGGCGTCTCGCTCGGCCGGTTCAGGACGACGCCCACGGCACCCTCCTCCGTGTGCTCGAGCAGCAGCACCACGGTGCGCCGAAAGTTGGGGTCGAGCAGCGTCGGCGTGGCCACCAGCAGGGAGCCCTTCAGTGCGTCGGGATGCACATCCGGAGTCTAGGACGAGGCGACCAGCGCTGCCCCGTCCGGAGGCTGCTGCAGCAGGCCGCGGCCGTGCATCCAGTCGCCGAAGGCGGTCCACGCAGACGGGTCGAGCGTCGTGGTGTCGAGCAGCCGAAGCGTGGCCGGCACGCTGCGGTCGAGGATGTCCTTGTAGTCGCTCGCGGCGTGCGCCCCCATCACGTCGACGGCCTCGGTCGGATGCGCCCGGGCCCACGCCGTACCCGCTGCGAGGCCTGCGACGAACCCTCGCACGGCGCCGCGATACCCGGCGTCCGAGCCCAGCCGGTCGCGGTTTGCAATCAGCACCAGCTCGTCGTAGGACGGCACGCCGTAGCGGTCGACGGGGAACGTTACCGTGTCCATCCCCTCCGCCTTGAGCTGCTCGCCCTCGATGTTCTGGAACGCACCGATCACCGCGTCAACCTTCCCGGAGAGCAGCGCGCGCACCAGGTTGAACCCGACGTTTACACGATGGACATCGTTGTCAGGATCGATCCCGGCATGGTCGAGTACGGTGTCCAGGTAGGCGGCTGTGCTCTTCGATCCGTCCTCGCCGATCGTCTTGCCCTTCAGGTCGGCGACGCTGTGGATGCCGTCATCCGTGTTGGCGATGATCGAGTTGAGCGCCCGGGGCACGAGCGCGGCGACGGCGACCACCGGCGTGTCCTTTTGCTGGGCGAAGAACATCTCCGGCTCGTACGAGATGCCGACGTCCGCCCGCCCTGCGGCGACCAGCTTGATCGGGTCGCTGACGTCGGACGGCTCCTCGGTCTGCACGGTGAGCCCGCGGGCGGCGAACATCCCCTCGTCCATCGCCGAGAAAAGCCCGACGTCAGCGACCCGATCAAGCTGGTAGCCGCAGGCCGGGCGGACGTCGGCATCTCGTACGAGCCGGAGATGTTCTTCGCCCAGCAAAAGGACACGCCGGTGGTCGCCGTCG
>DATLLN010000254.1:0-2825 GCA_035537835.1 Gaiellales bacterium | reverse complement strand
AACAGCCACGCACCGACCCCGGCCAGCAGCACCGCGGGCGGACCACCCAGGACGAGACCGACGACGGCATGCCCGACCGCCGCCTCCGAGACATCCGTCCCCGTGCCCACCGCGATAAGCACGCGGCCGCCGGACGTATCCACCGCTAACGGGGACCCCTTCGGCACGGACAGGCTCCTGGCCATCACCCGGCTGCGGTCCCCGCCGACCCAGCCGGTGAACGACACCTCACCGGCGATTGCCTGGCGCCGCTGCTCGGCGTCCAGCAGAACCTCATACCCCGCCCGCGACGACGACTCCAGCAGGCGGCCGTCCAGCGTCGCGAGCTGCACGAACTCGTCCGCGCCCACGGCGGGCAGCGGCTCCCCGGAGCTCAACTCGTCGGCCACTTCCGCAACCCGCCCGCGCAACCCGGGGTCCAGCGAGGCGTCCACGCTGACCCGCAGCTGCAGCACGAACACCAACCCCGCGACGGTGATCAGCGCTGCCGTGGCCAGAGCGAACAGCAGCGCCAGCCGCAGCCGCAACGGCACCGTGTCACGCGTCCGGTCCGAGGGCGTCCGCCATGCGGCGGCCGTCGCCGGTTGGAGTGAGCGTTTCAGGATGCTCGCGCAACCGGTACCCGGCCCCGCGCACCGTCTCCAGCTGCGCCACGCCGAACGGCCGATCGATCTTGCGCCGCAGGTAGAGCACATACTGGTCGACGACGTTGGACATGCCCTCGTAGGCGAAGTCCCACACGTGTTCGAGGATCCGGGTCCGGGTCAGCACCTCCCCCGGGTGGCGCAGGAACAGCTCGAGCAGCGCGAACTCCTTGCCCGAGAGCGTGAGCTCGACCGCCCCCCGCCAGGCCCGCCGGGTCGCCGGATCCAGCCGCAGGTCCCCCACCCGCAGCTGGGTCGGCCGCTCCACCGCGCCGCGGCGGATCAGTGCCCGCACCCGCGCCGACAGCTCGGCGAAGCTGAACGGCTTGGCCAGATAGTCATCCGCCCCCGCGTCCAGGCCCCGAACCCGGTCCTCGACCGCGTCCCGGGCCGTCAGCATCAGCACCGGCATCCACCGACCCGCCGCCCGCAGCCGTCGACACACCTCGACGCCGTCCATCCCCGGGAGCATCACGTCCAACAGCACCGCGTCGTAGCCGAACTCCGCGGCCTGCCACACCGCGTCCGGGCCGTTCCCAGCAACGTCAACGGCGTAGCCGTCCTCCTCCAGGCCGCGCTTGAGGAGCGCCGCCATTCGCAGCTCGTCCTCGACGACCAGGACCCGCACCCCAATCACCGTAGCCGGCGGACATGAGAAGGCGATGAGAACCGACGCGATCGCCCTGCCGCGCTCATCCAGCTCTCATCGCAGTCACACCAGGACCGCGGCTCGGTTCGCGTCGACCTGGATCAGCGCGGAGACCGGTCGCCCCGGCTCCCATGATCCGAGTCCCGCGCCTGCTGTCGGTGCTACTCGTACGCCGGGCCGTGCTCCGCGCCGCCGCAGTCGTCGCCGCGGTCGCAGCGATGCTCGCCGCCGGCGTGAGCCGTGTCTACCTCGGGGTGCACTGGCTTCCGACATCGCCGCGGCGTGGGCCGTCGGCGGTGCCTCGCAGTATGTGCCGCCGCCGTGCTCGTGCTCGCCCGTTCCCGTGCTACGTGCGCCGAGGCGCGCCGTGAGTACCGCATCCGCACCTCGAACTCGGCGAGGAGTGCTGGTGGGGCTTGAGCTGGCATGAGGTTTATGCCGGCGCTGTCGGCGCCGTCATTGGTGCCAGGCGCTGCGATGACGGCGCCCGCTTCAACCCTATTAGCGCCTGCGGCACCCCAAAAGGCTCTACGGGGGCTCGTCGTCAACTCATTGATTTGAATGAAGCTCACGGCTCATCACGCCTCTTGTTTGTGCGCCCAGACCGAGGCGCCCTGCCCCGAGCACCCACGCGTCACAACTTGGAGACAGCGACTGATCTCACGAGGCCGGCGGCCGCAAACCGTCAAGTCGCTACCCGCGGCCGCTCAGATGGACGCGATGACCTCGCGCACCTCTACCCTCTTCACCGTCACGCCGGCCGGCGCGTCAGGCATCGGCGGCTTGCCCACCTCGAACTGACCTGCCACGGCACGCGCTTTGTCCTCGGTATCGAAGACCAGGACATTAACGCCACGGCTATTCTGGGGTGCGAGCCAGTATCCGGCTTTCGCACCGGCCTCTCGAGCCATCGACACAGCCGCCTTCGGCAGAAACTCGCGCGCGGCTTCGATGTGCGACTCGTCGGCATCGACCTCGATTAACAGTGCCTACATCGCGCCTCCCGTGGCTCCTCTATATGCACCAGGCACTCGCGCGCCTGACGCTCGTCCGGGCGTGTCCGGGCGTCAAGCGGCAAGATCGTGCGGGGTGGGGGACGGACCAACCGGGAAACCGGTGGCGCCCCTCGGCATCAGGATTGGGGAGCGACCTCGGCGAGCTGGACTCCGAGCTCAGATCAGAGCACTGATTAGGCGTTGCAGTGTCACTCCGTAAGATGTCGATGACGGAGCGTACGGCATTCGTGTACAGCGGACGGGCGATCGTCGACAGCTGCGAGCCCTCTCTGTACACGTGTCGGAAAAACGTCGAAGCGACTGTCGACTGTCGGCCTGTTCTAGGTCGTTTGGTGTGACCTGGGCGGTATGCGCAACTCAGTTGCACAGCATCTCGGTGGAGGCGCTGAGCGAGGCGAGGCTGTACCGGATGTCGGCGACACCCGTTGCGGCACTGGGCCGGCACGGTCGACGCGGCAAACCGCTCGACGATGTCGAGTCGACGCGGCAACCGTGCCACGTGACGTTGTCACCGGT
>DATLLN010000253.1:0-3097 GCA_035537835.1 Gaiellales bacterium | reverse complement strand
CGTCGGTGGCATGGCCTCCGCTCGGACGATCCCGAGCAGCGGGCCCATGTCCGAATACTCGAGGAACTCCCGGTAGGGCTCGAACAGCTCCGGCGGGCAGAGCGCCTGGTTCGTCCCGAGCCGCTCAGCGAACTCGCCGATCATGTCGGCCTTTTCTCGGTGCGCGCCGGGCAGGGCGAAGTGACAGATGAAGTGCTCGTCGAGCCGCTGCTCGTAGTGGTACGGCCGGTTGTTGAAGGCGTCGGCCGGCTGCTGCACGAAGCGCTCGCGCCAGCGTGGGTCCGGCCCCTGGAGGGCGTAGACGAACGCATCCTGGTCGCCGTTCGTGAACAGCCCGTGGGTCTCGGGATCCCACCATTCCTTGACCACGGCAAGGTCCGTGTGGAGCACCGCGTCGAGCAGCGCCGCCATGTCCGGGGTGTTGCGGATGAAGAACTGGCCCGACGACATCCACGTCCAGCCGCCGCGCGGGTTGACCGGGCTCTTGCAGAACACCAGCTCGTGGTCGCCGACATCCGCCAGGAACTGCCGCAGGTCCACGGCGAAGTCGGTGAAGAACGCGTCGTCGTCGATCCAGAACAGCCATTCCGCCAGCGGCAGGTAGCGGCGGATCACGTGCAGCTTGTGGAAGTAGATGCGGTCGACCTTCGACGGTGCCGCGTCGAAGAAGTACGGGATGTCGTGCTGCCCGGCGTACAGGGCGTGGTTGAGGGGCGCGGCCGTGCGCACCCGCGAGCTGCCGCTGACGATCATCAGCGGCGGCGCCGTCACGTCGCTGGCTCCCGCAGCTCCTCGGCCTTGGCGGCGTGCCACAGCTCGTCGAGCGCCGCGAAGTCGAGATCGCGCAGCGCGACGCCCTGTTCGGCAGCCTGCCGCTCGACGCTCCGGAAGCGGCGCCGGAACTTGTCGTTGGCCGCGCGCAGCGCGGCTTCCGATTCGATGCCGTGCCGGCGCGCGACGTTGACCAGCACGAACAGCAGGTCGCCGAACTCCTCGGCCCATTCCGCGTCCGTCCCGGCGGCCCGCAGCTCGGCGAGCTCCTCGGTGACCTTGTCGAGCACGCCCTCGATCGACGGCCAGTCGTAGCCCAGGTTGGCCGCCCGTTCCTGCATCTCCTGGCTCGAGGCCAGGGCGGGCAGCGACGCGCTGATGCCGTCGAGCGCGCTCTTGGCGATGCCGGTCGGCTGCCTGTCGCCATCGCCCCGCTCGGCTGCGGCGGCGCGCTCGTCGGCCTTGATCCGCTCCCACTGACGGTTCACGTCCGACGCCGTACGCGCCTCCGCGTCACCGAAGACATGGGGATGGCGGCGCACGATCTTCGCGGCGATCGCGGCCTGTACGTCGGCGAGGTCGAACACCCCGGCCTCGGCCGCGAGCTGGGCGTGGAGCACGACCTGCAGCAGCAGGTCACCGAGCTCCTCGGCGAGGGCCGGTGTGGCGCCCGCCTCGAGCGCGTCGTAGACCTCGTACGTCTCCTCGAGCAGGTGCTTGCGCAACGACGCGTGGGTCTGTTCGCGGTCCCACGGGCAGCCGTCGGGGCGGCGCAGCCGGTCGGAGATCCAGGGCATCGACCACGGGCCCGCCAGCGCGAGCTCGGGCGCGACGGGCCGCACGTACAGCGGCGCGGCCAGCGAATCGGCCGTCAGCCCACCGACGGTCGTCTCGTCCGCGACGCCGAAGCGGCCGACGGGATGGCCGGCCGGGTACAGCCTGCCCAGCACCGCCAGCGGGTCGCGGCCGTCCGGGCCGTGGCGGCCCGGCAGCGGCTCGACGTCGGCGCTCTCGTCACCGGCACGCAAGGTCGCGAGCGGCACCAGCAGCAGCGGCCGCGACGGCTCGATCGGCGTCGCGATCAGCCGTTCCGAGGCGACCACCTGGAGACCGGCGGCAAGGTCGAGCCCCCAGCGCAGGCGTGCCTCGGCGACCAGCGCGTCGAGCACGGGCCCTTACAGGCTCCCTTGGCCCCGATCGATCGTGTAGTCGTTCTTCTTCTTCGTGTACCAGTCGCCGAACGCGTTTGCCTTGACCGCGTCGAGCTGGCTGCCTTCGGGGGTGCGCTCCTGCTCCTCGAACACCTTGAACAGGTGCAGCCCGTCCGACTGGCCGCCGTCGGCGACGGTGACGATGTCGCCGGTCTTGCCGAGGGGCGCAGCAAAGATCGAGTCGATGTAGCGCGGGTCGAGCTGGCCTTTCGCGATCCAGCCCATGTCCCCGCCAGTGCCGGCGGTCGACTGGTCCTCGGAGTACTCGCGCGCGAGCTGGGCGAAATCCGCACCGGAGTCGGCCTGCTGCTTGAGCTTCTCCATCTCGGCGATGTCGGGCGCGTGGTACAGGATCTGGACGACGTGCCAGCCGAAGTCGGTGCGGAACGGCTCGAGCACCTGGCCGTCCTGGAGGCCGGGCTTGGTGACTGCCTCGACGAACTCGGGCACGTAGTTCGTATTGTCCGACGCGATGTAGCCGGGCAGCTTGCCACCGGAACCCGACTCCCCCAGCGCCGCCGTCTCGTCGCTCTCGGTGCGGGCCATCTCATCGAACAGGTCGGGGTTCGCCTTCAGCTTCTCGTAGGCGGCTTGCGCTTCCTCCTGGGCCTTCTGCCAGGCGGCGTCGTCGGTCGGCAGCGGGCTCGCGCCGCTGCTGGGCACGGTGTCGTTGGGCGAGTACAGGATATGGCGGACCTTCACGGCCGTCTCCGGCACCGCGGCGTCGGCGGTCGGGATGAACAGCGTCGACACGCGCCGCTGCGGCCCGGGCTTCGAGACGTCGGCGACGATCTTGTCCTCGAGCTTGGTCCGGACGACGTCGCCGCGGACGGCCTCGCGGTACTTCGCGATGTCGACACCTTCGTTCTGGATCTTGGTCTGGAACAGCTCGTCGACCTTGTCGTCCTGGATCTCGCTGACCCGACCGATCCGGAATACGCCGTCCTCGCCCTCGATCACGTCGGTCATGCCGGTTGCGTCGAGCTCGTACGCGGCCTTGATGAGGTCCTGGTCGAGGGACGAGTCATCGGCTCCCACCCAACCCAGGTCGCCGAGGCGCGCACGAAGGCGAACAAGGCCCGCGCCGACATCGACGGCGGCCAGAAGTGGGAGGA
>DATLLN010000252.1:0-13361 GCA_035537835.1 Gaiellales bacterium | reverse complement strand
GTGTCCAGCGAGGCCGTGTTGGTCAGGCCCCAGACGCCAATCCGGTGATCGGTGCCGGTGCCGTTCGCCTCTTCCGCCGCCATCGAGCTGAGGAACCACTCGGTGCCGTTGGCCCGCGTGTCGTCATTGCCCGACGAGATGGCCGGCCACACGGTGAAGCCGGGGTTGCCGGCCAGCCGCGTGCTGTCGATGTGCACCATCCGCGGATTGCTCACGCCTGCGGCCAGCTGCCGCTTCGAGAACGCGTAGATCTGGGCGCTCGTGTACTGATCGCCGAAGAACGAGTACTCGTTGGTCGAGATGTAGAACCCGTGCGCATCGGTGCCGATGTGCGGGTAGTCGCCGAAGCAGGGGCCCAGATCGCAGTGGTGGTTCGGCTGGCCGTGCGTCCCGTCGTTGGTCGTCGGGATCCGATAGAACGTCCAGGCGCCCAGCGGGTTGCCCGTCTTAGACACGGCCAGATCCATCCATCCGTCACCGGTGAAGTCGCCGGTGTTCCGGTCCTCAGCGAGCGTGTCGGTCAGGTGGAACCAGCGGTTCGTCGCGCGATCGTAGAGGCACGACGGATCGAACATGTCCGGCCCGAATTTGCCGGTCGTGCGGTTGATCGCCGGCGGATAGCCGTAGAACTCGTTGAACGCGGCGACGCCGGACGCGGCGCTGCCGTTCGTCCGGTACACCCGCAGGGCCGAGTTGATCGTCTCGAGGACGTATCCGTTGCCGGCGCACAGGCCTTGATCCGGCGGCTCACCGGAGAACTGGTTGCCGTTGAACGCCGTCCGCTGATCGAAGTGGTTCAGCCCGTCGAAGCTCAGCACGAGCCCGCCGCCCCCGGTCCCCTCGGCGATCACCGAATTGGGCACGACCCGGCTGGCGCCGGTGCCGCGCGTCAGCGACCGGTTGATCACGCTCGTATCGCGGCTGCCCATCACAACCTTGGCATCGGGATCGGTGGCATCGCCGCCGCCCGGGAACTCCGGATCCTGGAACGCCGGCGACCCCGGCACTCCGGCGTGGAACACGCCGCTCCCGGTGCTCGGCACGTTCCGGATGTACGTTGCAGCCGGGGCCGTCGCCGCAAGCACCGCAGCGCCCACCAGCGTCCCCAAGACGAGCGCAGCTCGTCTCACGTTCCTTCGCATGACAACCCCCATTCGATCCTGTATCCGCTCGAATGACAGACCGAGCGACCGCAGGCGAACATACGCCCGGTTTCGCTGGAAGGCAAGCCTCGTTGTCACGCCGCCCACACCCTGGTTCCTCACAATGCCCCCGGCATGACTCGAACATGCGACACGCGGTTTAGGAAACCGCTGCTCTATCCCCTGAGCTACGGGGGCGGCACCGCGGGATCCTATCCCCGGCGGGTAGCGCACCCTGCCGCAGCAGGGCATGCTCGATGCCGTCGAGCAGCCGCTCGAGGCCGCGCTCGAAGCGGAACGGGTCGAGCGTGCAGCCGCACCTCGGGCTGAGGTTTACTCAAGGGCCGGTTCCGGTTATCGTGCTCCGGCATGGACTGGTACGACACGCTCCTCTACCTCCACGTCCTGGCCGCGTTCATCCTGGTCGCAGCCAACGTGACGGCCTGGGCGATGTACGTCGGCACGGCCGGCGGCAGCCGGCCCTCGCCGCTGGTGCGGATGGCGCCGATGGGCGGCCTGCTGGGCGTGGTCGGCAGCCTGGGCGTGCTGATCTTCGGCATCTGGCTGGCCATCTACGTCAAGGGATACGAGGTCTGGGACGGGTGGGTGCTGGCCGCGATCGTGCTGTGGGCGATCGCCGGCTATGCCGGCACCACCCTGGGCCGTGGCTATGAAGCGTTCCGCGCCGGGACCGCTCCCGCGCCGTCGCTTGCCCTCCATCTGATTCTCAGCGGCTCGATCCTGTTGTTGCTGATCGACATGATCTGGAAGCCGGGAGCCTGACGGTGCCGTTGCTGATCATCCGCCCGGACGACTGGAACTTCCCGCTGCTTCTGCACGTGGCCGGTGCCATGGTGATGTGCGGCGCACTGGTCGTCGCCGCGGCCACCCTCCTGCTGGCGGTGCGCAGCTCGGGAGACGACCGCGTGTCGCTCGCGCGCTTCAGCTTCCGGATCCTGCTGATCGGCGTCCTCCCCGCGTACATCGTGATGCGCGGCGCCGCGGAGTGGATCTACTCCAAGGAGGGCTTCAGCGGCGACAACGATCCCGGCTGGATCGGGATCGGCTACATCACCTCCGACCTGGGCCTGCTGCTGATCATCATCTCGACGGTGCTGGCCGGCCTGGCCGCCAGACGGATCCGCGCGAATCCCGACGGTCCGAGCGTGATGACCCGGATCAGCATGGCGCTGACGTTCATCCTGATCGCGGCGTACGTCGTGGCCGTGTGGGCCATGACGACGAAGCCCAGCTGACCGCGTGGAGCAGCCACAGCACGACATCCGTCGTGAGCTGGAGGCGGCGGTCGAGCCGCTCGCCCGCTCGCTGGACGGCCGGAGCTTCGAGTTTCAGGCACCGGTCGACGAGCCGGTGCAGCCCGGGTCGTACGTGACCATCGCGGCGGGGGACGGCGCGGCGCTGGGCCAGGTCGTCGACAGCCGGCTCGAGCTCCGAGAGGGGCCGGAGGTCGAGACGACCGGCGCCCTCGGCACGTATCGCACGCGGGTCGCCTACCACGTGGTCGGCGGCCGCGGCGTCGTGCTCGAAGATGCCGCGCCGTTCCACGAGGCGCCGCTCCGCACCGCCGAGGCGGCCGAGGTCGGGGCGTATCTCGACCGCACCGCCCCCAGGCGAGCGCGGCTCGAGATCGGCCGGCTCGCGTTCGCCCCCGAGGTGCCGGCCAGGCTGGACGCCGGCGGCTTCGGGCGCCACACGTTCCTGTGCGGCCAGTCCGGCTCGGGCAAGTCCTACGCCCTCAGCGTGATGCTCGAGCAGCTGCTGCTGGAGACCGACCTGCGGATCGTCGTACTCGACCCGAACTCGGACTTCGCGCGCCTGCCGGAGACGCGCGACGGCGCCGATCACGGCCCCGCGGCCCGCTGGGCCGAGCGCGCGAAGCACATGGAGGTGCGCCGCTCCGGCGACACCGGCGCCGGCAGGCTGCACATGCGGTTCTTCGACCTCGGCGCTCGCAGCCGGGCCGCGGTGGCCGAGCTCGACCCGCTGCGCGACCGGGACGAGTACTCCGCACTGCTGACCGTGATCGAGCGGGAGGCCGCGGGGGCGACGGGTTTCGCACCGACTCCTCCAGCTCGGCGACCGTCGCCCGAGGAGACGGCGCTCAGCCTGCGGATTCGCAACCTGGGCCTGCTCGAGTGGTCGATCTGGTCACGCGAGGACCGGGAGTCCGGGCTGCTGGAACGGCTGGGCGAGGACGACTGGCGGGCGCTGGTCGTCGACCTCGGCAGCATCCAGGTCGAGCGCGAGCGCGCGGCCGTCGCCGAGGCGGTGCTGGCGGAGCTGTGGGAGCTGCGCGACCGGCGCCGCCCGACGCTGTGCGTAATCGACGAGGCCCACAATGTCTGCCCGGCGACCAGCAGCGAGCCGCTGACCGTGCTCTCGACCGAGCACGCGGTGCGGATCGCCGGAGAGGGCCGCAAGTTCGGGCTCCACCTGCTTGTGTCCACCCAGCGGCCCTCGAAGGTGCACGACAACGTGCTCTCCCAGTGCGACAACCTGGTGCTGATGCGGATGAACTCGGCCGCCGACATCGCCCACCTGACGGGGCTCTTCTCCTATGCGCCGGCCAGCCTGATCGAGCGCTCGACGGTCTTCCGCCAGGGCGAGGCGCTGGTCGCGGGCGGCATCGTCGGGCACCCCACGTTCGTCCGGGTCGGCGGCAGGATCACGCAGGAGGGAGGCTCCGACGTCCCCGCCGACTGGGCCGCCGACCGCGGCGATCGAGCTCCGGGAGGCTGAGCTTCGGGCCCGGTCGGGCGCGGTGCTGGTCGGGCCGATCGACCTGCGGATCGGCACCGGCGAGCGCTGGGCGCTGCTCGGCCCCAACGGCAGCGGCAAGACCAGCCTGCTCTCGCTCGCCGGCGCCCGGCGCCAGCCGTTCTCGGGCACGGTGACCGTGCTGGGCGAGCAGCTCGGCTCCGTCGACGTGCGCGTCCTGCGGCGCCGGATCGGCCACACCAGCCACCTGCTGAGCGAGTCGATCAGGCCGGAGATGACGGTGCTCGACGCGGTGCTCACCGGTTCCCGCGGCGCGCTCGAGGCCTGGCTGACGGAGTTCTCCGACGAGGAGCGCCGGACGGCACAGGCGCGTCTGGACGACGTCGGCTGCGGCGGGCTGGCGGGCCGCACGATCGGCACCTGCAGCCAGGGCGAGCGCGCGCCAGCATCACCCGCGCGCGCCCTGGTGGGCCGTCCCGAGCTGCTACTGCTGGACGAGCCGGCGGCCGGGCTCGACCTGCCGTCCCGGGAGGCGCTGGTGGCGACGCTCGACCGGGCCGAGCTGCCGGCGACGGTGCTCGCGACGCACCACCTGGAGGAGCTCCCCGCATCGACCACGCACGCCGCCCTCCTGCGCAGCGGCCGGCTGGTCGCCGCGGGCCCGGTGACGGAGGTGCTCGCCGCCGAGCCGCTCGAGGCGTGCTTCGGCATGGCGATCGACGTCGCCCGGCGGCACGGCCGCTGGACGGCCACCGCCCGCTGATACGCTCAGCCGGTGGTCGAGCTCAACGTCCTGTCGACCCTCGCCGACTGGTTCGGCGAGGTCTGGGATCAGATCACAGACATCGACCCGATCTACCTCGTCGTCGGCTGCACGCTGCAGAGCGGCCAGACGTTCCTGAACGGGCTGGCATGGCGCAACATCCTCCGCGCGTCGTTCCCCGAGGAACGCGTGCCGCTGCGCGAGATCTTCGCCGCCTACGCCGGCGGCATCGGCCTCAACTCGTTCCTGCCCGCGCAGGCCGGCACGATCGCCTACCTCGGCATGTACCGGGCGATCATCGCCAACTCGAAGATGGTGACGATCATCGCCGGCGGCATCGCGCAGAACCTGTTCTACGCCGTGGTCGGCACCCTGGTCTACATCTACCTGTTCACCAGCCGTGCGGCCGCCGAGAACGAGGCCAGCCGGGAGCTGAGCGCCGACGGCTGGTGGAAGGTGGCGCTGATCGGCTGCGCCGTCGCGCTGATCGTGCTCATCGTGCGGCTGCTGTGGAAGCGCTTCCGGTCGACGTGGGAGCAGGCGAAGGCTGGTGCGGCGATCCTGACGACGCCGCGCCGCTACTGCGCGCAGGTGCTGCTCCCCCAGGTGGGCGCGTACGCCCTGCGGATGTGCGTGATGGCGACCTTCATGAAAGCCTTCGGAATCCCCGTCACGCTCCGCAACATCTTCCTGATCATCGCCGCCAACTCGATCTCGTCGACACTCGCCGTGACCCCGGGCGGAGTCGGGACGCAGCAGGCGTTGGCCACGGTGGCACTGCGCAGCGTCGCTCCGGCCGCTACCGTGACCGCATACTCGCTGGCGCAGCAGATGATCCTGATGGCCTGGAACATCGTGTTCGGGTTGGCGATGATGGCAACCACATTCGGGTGGTCGACGACGCGGGATCTCATCCGCTCGTCCCGTGAGAAGTCCAAGCAGGGCGGGATCAAGGCCCTGGAGGAGGAGGACGCGACATGAGCGAGAGCGAGACCCCAGGCGAGTCGATCGAGCCGACCGAGCCGCCGCCAGCCACCACCCCGACCCATGGTCTGACGCGCGGACGGCGCTGGACGATTCGCGTCCTTGTGGTCGTCGCGTCGATCCTCTGTCTCCTGTCGGTACTTGCGATCTGGGTGGACAAGGTCGCGCTGGACACCGACGTCTACACGACCACCAGCTCGAAGCTGCTGGAGGACCCGAAGGTGCAGACGGCCCTGTCCAACTACCTGGTCGACCAGCTGTACACCAACGTCGACGTGCAGACCGAGATCGAGCAGGCGCTGCCCGAGCGGCTGAAGCCGCTGGCCGGTCCGGCGGCAACGGCGCTGCGCCCGTACGCGGTGCAGGGCGCCGAGAAGCTGCTGGCGTCGCCGGCGGCACAGGGACTGTGGAAGGTGGCCAACCGGAACGCCCATGAACGGTTCGTGGTTCTCGTCACCTCGGGTGACAACGGCCGGCTATCCAGCACCAACGGCAACGTCGTGCTCGACCTCCAGCCGATCCTCGACCGGCTGGCCGGCGGGCTGGGGAACGGCCGGATCGCGGCCGCGCTGCCCGCGGACGCCGGCCAGATCGTGATCATCCAGTCCGACAAGCTGGATACGGCGCAGACGATCACCCACGCGCTGCAGCAGGTGGCGAACTACCTGTGGATCATCACGCTGGCGCTCTACGTGCTGGCCGTCTACCTGGCGCGGGGCGACCGCCGCTGGGCCGTCCGGCTGATCGGGTTCGGCGTGATCGCCGTCGGCATCGTCCTGATCATCGGCCGCCACGTGGTCGGCAACTACCTCGTCAATGCGCTGGCCGACTACCCCAACGCACAGGCCGCGTCAGGCGACGTGTGGAACATCCTCACCGAGCGGCTGACCAGCGCGAACGTCACGATCGTCGCCGTCGGCATCCTGATCGTGCTCTGGGCGTGGCTGTCCGGCACCGCCAGGCGGGCGGTGGGGCTGCGCCGCCGGTTCGCCCCCGAGGGCCGCGACCATCCCGGCCGTGTCTGGCTCGTGTTCGCCGCGGTGGTCGCATTGATCCTGCTGTGGGGGCCGACCCTGGCCACCCGCCAGCTGGTGCAGTCGACGCTGCTGATCGTGCTCGGCATCCTCGGCATCGAGGCACTGCGCCGGCAATCCGTCGCCGAGTTCCCGGAGGCCGCGGCCGTCGGGTGGAAACCCAACCTGCGGCTGCCGTCGCGCGGCGGTGACGACCTGTCCAAGCTGGAACGGCTGAAGGCCCTGCACGACAGCGGGGCGCTGACCGATGAGGAGTTCGCCGCCCGCAAGGCCGAGCTCCTCGATCGCGGCACATGACCCAACCTCGACTGACCAGCACCCACAAGCGGGTGCTGGGCTCAGCCGGCGCGGTGATCGTGGTGGCGGTGGCGTTCGCGCTGCTGCTGCCGAAGATCGCCAACTACAGATCGGTACTGGACGTGATCGGAACGCTCAGCCTGCCCTGGCTGATCGCGCTGGTCGCCGTGGCGATCCTCAACGTCGCGACGTTCGGGCCGCCATGGATGGCCGCGCTGCCGGGGCTGAGCTACCGGCAGTCGATGGTGCTCACGCAGACCTCGACGGCGCTGTCCAGCGCCGTCCCCGGGGGCGATGCGGTCGGCATCGGCGTGTCGTACGGGATGCTGCGCGGCTGGCGGTTCGACACGCAGGCGGTGACCGCCGCCGTCGTGGTCACCGGCCTCTGGAACCAGCTGATCAATGTCGCCATCCCGATCACCGCCGTCGGCCTGCTGGCGCTGGAGGGCAGCGACGACCGCCGGCTGCGCGTGCTCAGCCTGATCGCCGCCGGCATCCTCGCCGCCGTGATCATCGGCCTGGTGCTCGTGCTCCGCAGCGAGGAGCAGGCGCGGCGGGTCGGGCAGCGCACCGGCCGCCTGCTGACGAGCCTGGCCCGGCCCCTGCGCCGCGGCCCGTATACGTCGCTCGACGAGTCGTTCGCCCGGTTCCGCAACGAGACGGTCGCGCTGCTCGCCCACCGCTGGTGGGTGATCACGCTGGCGCAGCTGGCCGGCCACCTGACGGTGTTCCTGGTGCTGCTCGTCTCGCTGCGCGCCGTCGGGGTCGACGCATCGCAGGTCTCGCTGGTCGAGGCGCTTGCCGCGTGGTCGCTGATCAGGCTGTTGACCGCGATCCCGATCACGCCGGGCGGGCTGGGCATCGTCGAGGTCGGCCTGTCCGCCGCCCTGGTCGGCTTCGGCGGGCCGAACGACGCCTGCGTCGCCGCGGTGCTGCTGTACCGCGCGCTGACCTTCGTCCCGCCGGTGCTGCTGGGAATGCTCCTCGGCCTCACCTGGCGCCGGCACGCCAACGCGTAAGATCCCCCGCCATGACGGACCATGACCTGCAGACCGAGGTCGCCAACCTGCTGCGCGACCTGATCCGGATCGACACATCCAACCCTCCGGGGCGGGAGACGCCCGCCGCGATGCTGATCAAGGACTACCTCGAGGCGAACGGCGTCGCCTGCGAGCTGGTGGCCCGCGATCCCGACCGCGCCAACCTGATCGCCCGCATCCCCGGCACCGGCGAGGGGCCCTCCCTGGCGCTGCTCGGCCACACCGACGTCGTCCCGGCCGACGCCGAGGATTGGCTGCACCCGCCGTTCGACGGGCACCTGGACGACGACGGCTACATCTGGGGCCGCGGGTCGGTGGACATGAAGAACGAGACCGCGAGCCGGGCGGTCACCATGGCCGTGCTTGCCCGGTCGGGGTTCCAGCCGGGCGGCGACCTGGTGTTCGTCGCGGAGGCGGACGAGGAGGACGGCACCGAGGAGGTCGGGATGGCGTGGCTGGTCAAGGCCCGCCCCGACATCGGCACCGACTACGCGCTCAACGAGGGCGGCGGCGAGCGCCTGGAGCTGGCGGACGGCCGCGTCGTCGTCACGGTCAACATCGGCGAGAAGGCGACGCTGGGCACGCTGGTCACCGCGCTGGGCGAGGCCGGCCACGCCTCGACACCGACGTCCGGCGCCAACGCGGTGCCGCGGCTGGCGACGCTGATCACCCGGCTGGCGAACCACCGCACCCGGCGCCATCTGCTGCCCGAGACCCGGGTGATGCTGGAGGCGCTGGCGGGCGAGTTCGGCGACGACGTCGACGGCGCGATCGTCCGTGCGTCAACGCTGCATCCCGCGTTCCCCGACCTGCTGCCGCCGCTGTTCGGCGCGACGATCGCGCCCACCCGCCTGCGCGGGTCGTCGGCGCGCAACGTGATGCCCGGCAGGGCCGGCGTCGAGTGCGACTGCCGCGTGCTGCCGGGGATGACCAAGGACGACCTGCGCGGCGAGCTGACGGCGGCGCTGGGTACCGACCTGCCATACGAGCTGGAGTTCCTCGAGGAACCGACCGGGGGCACGATCGCGCCCATCCACACGCCGCTGTTCGAGACCTGCCGGCGTTTCGTCGAGGCGCAGGATCCGGGCGCGATCCTGCTGCCGACGATCTCCACCGGCTTCACCGACTCGCACTTCATGCGCGAGACGTTCGGCACCGTCGCCTACGGCTTCTGGCCTGCGCGGCACACACCGATCGACGTCATGCACGCCGGGGTGCACAACCGGGACGAGCGCCTGCTGGCGGACGACCTGGGGTACGCCACGCAGTTCTCGATCGAGGCCTGCAGGGAGATCGGCGCACTCAGGTGACGCCGCGGCGCCAGCCGCGGAAGGCGTGGAGCAGCGAGTCGCGCACCGGGGCGCCGAGATCGCGCTCGGTCAGGGTGCCGGTCAGCCGGATCGTCACCCGCATCTCGTCGAGGTAGGCCGTGCAGCCGGGGCAGCCGGCCAGGTGCTCGTCGACCCGCCGGCGGGTGGTGCTGTCCAGCGCGCCCTCCAGGTAATCGGTCACCAGCTCGACCAGCTCGCGGCAGGTCAGATCGGGCTCGCTCATCGCTCCTCCTCCAGGTACCGCTCGAGCGCGGCGCGCACCTTCGAACGCGCGCGATGCAGCAGCACGCGCTGGTTGGCCTCGCTGATGTCGAGCAGGTCGCAGACCTCGGCCGAGCCGAACCCCTCGACGTCGCGCAGGCGGATCACCGCCGCCTGGTTCGGCGGCAGCCGGTCGATCGCCTCGTCGATCACGCGCCTGGTCTCGTCCCCCAGCAGGCGCTGCTCGGGCAGGCCGCTCCACTGGTCGGGGAAGCTCATCCAGTGGCCGGCCCACTCATCGCCGGCGGGCAGGAAGCGGTGGGCGTCGACAGCCCCCTCCTCGTCGTCGCCGCCCAGCGATGCGAACGGGACGCTGCGCGCCTCGCGCTGGGCCCGCGTCTTCGCGGTGTTCGTCAGGATCCGGTAGATCCAGGTGCGGAGGGACGAGCGGCCCTCGAACCGGTCGATGCCCCGGAGCACGCCCACCCAGGCCTCCTGCGCCACGTCCTCGGCGACCGCCTGGTTGGACACGTAGCCCCGCGCCAGACGGACGAGCGAGCGGTGGTAGCGGTCGACCAGCTCCATGAAGGCCGACTCGTCGCCGTCGCGCAGCCGCCGCACGAGCTGCATGTCCTCGGCCGAGGCGCGGGGAGCCGGCGCCGGCGTCGTCTCGGGCGGGGTGGGCATCAGGGCGAGGATACCGACAGGTGTCGTCCGCCCGGCGCCGCGTTACACCGGCGCGCCGGCCGCGCGAGCCAGGCGGTCGGGCCCGGCAAGCCCCGTGACGACGTAGGTGTGGCCTCCACGCGTGAACCGCAGGAGGCTGCCGGCAGGGGTGACCAGCGCCTGGGCGGTGCCCGTGCCGACCGGCACCGTCTGGGCGCCGTCCCAGATGCGCTCGGAGAGCGGGAGGTGGACGTCTCTCCAGACCAGCACGGTGCCCAGGCCGCTGCCCACGGTGCGGGGAGCGGGCACGTCCCCGGAGCCCGGGGCCTGCGAGGCGAACACCGAATCGTCGACCGGGCCCACGTGAACGTCCGTCAGCTGCAGCGTCGCCGCAGGACGACCATCGGCGCCGCTGATGACGAGCCGGACGGGCAGCCCGCTGGCGGCGCCGATCGCCACCGCGATGCCGCCCACCTGCGACCCGGGATCGCGCGAGACGACGCGCACCTCGTACGCCGGCCGGCCGCCTGCGATCACCGACTGCGGCGGCTCGAGCGCCCACGTCTGGCCGAGCTCGCCGAGCAGCGGATCGAGCGTTGCCCCGAACGGCAGCGTCGCCGCCAGCGTGCGCTGGTTGCCCGAGATGACGACCCGGTCACCGACCAGCACCAGCCGGACGGCGTCGTCGCCCGACCCCAGGTCGATCCGCAGTCTTCCCGGCTTCCACCAGATGCTGCCGCTGGTGCTCGCCGCATGCCCGACGTCGACGGTCAGCGTGACGTCAGCGGTGATGCCCTGCGGAGAACGCCGGCCGACCAGGGCCGCGAGGTCGCCGATCGACGCCGGGGGCGGCGGCTTGACATCGTCGCCGCGGCGGGACAGCGCCACGACGCCGGCGACCACGATGACCAGCGCCGCACCGGCGGCCAGCACGAGCCGGGTCGTCGACGCGCGCCGGATCCACCCCATCATCGCGCCAGCGTAGCGCGCAGGCCGAGGCTTGCGGCCAGGCCGCCGCCGATCGAGGCGACGCAGACGGCGATCAGCGTTCCCCACCCCCGGTCGAGCGCGAACCCCGGCAGGTAGCCGCCCAGACCGCCCGCCGCGTAGTAGACGGTCAGGTGGAGGCTGGTCGCCGTCCCCCGGTCGTGTCTGGCGAGGCGCGGGATCAGGAGCTGGCAGGCAGGCACGACGGTGAACATCGCCAGCGCCATGGCGGCCAGCCCGACCACGATCAGCGCCAGCGAGTCGGCCAGCGTCAGCAGCGCGCCGCTGATCGAGAGCACCAGCAGCCAGGGCACCACCCGCTGCGGCCCGACGCGGCCGGCCAGACCGGTGATCGGCGTGACCAGGAGGCCGACCAGCCAGACGCCGTACACCAGGCCGGCCTCCCCGAGCGACAGCCCGATCGGCGGGTCGGTCAGCCGGAACGTCGCGTACGTGAACACCCCGACGAAGCCGAAGAACGTCAACCCCGCGCAGGCGGCGTTGAGCAGCAGCCGCCCGTTGTGGAGGTGCTCGCGGACGGCATGGGACAGCGGGTGTGGCGACGGCGTCACGGCGTCCGCCGGCAGCCACCGCCACATTGCCGCCGCGCCCAGCCCGGCCGGCACAGCCAGCAGGGACAGCGCCAGGCGCCAGTCCGTCCACTCGGTGATCAGGCCGGTGCCGACGCGGCCGACGAACCCACCCAACACGAGCGACGAGGTGTAGGCGCCCATCGCCCGGCCCTGAACGGCCCCGGAGAACCGCTCGGTGATGTACGGCACGGCAACAACCAGCAGCCCCGGCATGAGCAGCCCCTGGACGATCCGCAGTCCGATCAGCATCACGATGCCGGCCGACAGGCCGAGCAGCGCGGTGGGGAAGACGAGCAGCCCCGCCGATGCCACCATCACCCGCCGCCGCCCGATCCGGTCGGAGAGCGGGCCGTGCACCCAGCCACCGAGGGCAACGGCCAGCACCACGACCGACACGGTCAGGCCGGCCACCGCCGCCGACACGTCGAAGTCGCTGGAGATCTCCGGCAGGATCGCCTGAGTGGAATACATCGTGGCGAACATCGAGGAGGCGCCGAGCAGCAGCGCCGCCGACGCGCGGCTCACGCCGGCTGCTCGTCCACGTGCGGCGGGCCGGGAACGACCCGCAGCACCACCTCACCGCGCAGCAGCGCCAGCAGTGACTCACCGGCCAGCTCCCGGCGCCAGCCGGTCAGCAGCGGGGGCGGCTCGCCCTGGCCGTCACCGCCGGCGTAGCGAATCAGGCTTTCCAGGTCGTCGCGCGTGGCAACAAGCTCCGAGGCGATCCCGGCCGCCGAGCACCGGGCCTGCAGCACCGAGCTGGCCAGTGGCAGCACGGCCCGCACCCGGGCCCGCAGCTCGGGCGGCGTCTCCGGCGGCCGCTCGGGCTGGTTCTGCTCGCCGTCGCGGATCGCGGCGAGCAGCCCGTCCAGCTGCGGCCCCCGCTTGAGTTGGAGGCCGCGCACGCCGCGCGCGTCCTCCGCCGTCTTCGGCCGCCGGCGGGCCAGCTCGATCAGCGTCGCGTCGCGCACGAGCCACGCCACCGGCGTGTCGCGGCGCCGCGCCTCCCGCTCGCGCCACGCGGCGATGGCGACCAGCGCGCCGAGCTGCCCGGCGCGCAGCTTGCCGCGGCCCTGCACACGCCGCCACGCCTGGTCGGGGTCCTGCACAACCGCGGCCTCCGGCCCGAACCGCCGCTCCATCTCCTCCTCCGCCCACGACAACCGCCCCTGGCGCTCGAGCCGGGCCGTCAGGGCGTCAGCCGCGGCAAGCAGATGGCGCACGTCATCGGCTGCGTACTCGACCTGCACCGGGGTCAGCGGGCGCTTCGACCAGTCGGTGAATCCCTCGGCGTGGTGCAGCTGGACGCCCACGCTCTGATCGATCACCCGCTCCAGGGACAACGAGCCCCCAAGCCCGGCGAAGCCCGCCGCCAGCTGGACGTCGAAGACGTCCTGCGGATGGACGTCGTAATGCAGCCCGAAGCCCGTCAGATCCGCGGCCGGCGCGTGCATCACGCAGGTCACGCCGGGGTCGGCGACCAGCGCGGCCACCGGTTCCAGCGACGCGCCCTCGAGCGGGTCGATCACCGCCACGCGATCGGCGGTGGCGATCTGCGCGAGGCACAGTCGCGGCGCGTAGGTG
>DATLLN010000251.1:0-13505 GCA_035537835.1 Gaiellales bacterium | reverse complement strand
ACGGGACGATGCTGCTGGACGAGCCGCTGGCGCTGTGGCGGGGGACGGAGGGGCGGCTGCACGCCGTCTCGGACATCTGCATCCATCGCGGCACGGCGCTGTCCCTGGGCTGGACGCAGGGCGACCAGATCGTCTGCCCGTACCACGGGTGGCGCTACCGGGCCGATGGCAGGTGCGCGGCGATCCCGCAGCTCGAAGATCCGACTCGGGTGCCGGCCAAGGCGCGGATCCCGGCGTTTCGCGCGGCCGAGCGGTTCGGGCTGATCTGGGTGGCGCTGGAGGAGCCGCGATTCGAGCTGCCCGACGCGCCCGAGCTCAACCGCGATGGCTGGGTCGTCGTCAACGCCGGCCCGTACCGGTGGTCGTCGGACGCCTCCCGCCAGCTCGAGAACTTCACCGACTTCGGCCACTTCCCCTGGGTGCATCCGGGCCTGCTGGGCGACCCCGAGCGCCCGGTCGTGCCGCAGCACACCGTCGAGACCGAGGGCCACGTCCTGCACTACCGGGTCGTCCGCCCCGAGGCGGCCAACACCGACGAGTTCCCCGTCTTCGCCAACGAGGACGAGCAGGCGCCGGAGCGCCGCTCCGTGTACCAGCTGCACCTCCCGTACACGATCGTGCTACGGCTCGGCTGGGGCGGCGAGAAGGGGATGCTGTACCTGTTCGCGTCGCAGCCGGTGAGCGCCAGCGAGTGCGTCGGCTACGTCGTGATGGGCCGCAACTACGACCTCGACCAGCCGCCCGAGGTGCTGCAGTCGTTCGAGGACACGATCTTCAACCAGGACCAGCGCATCGTCGAGTCGCAGCGACCCGAGCAGGTGCCGTTCGACCTCGCGGACGAGTTGCATCTGACGTTCGACGCGGTCGCCGTCGCTTACCGGCGGGCGATGCGGGCGAACGGGCTGGCCCGCTGATGACGACCACAGAGAGGACCACCTGATGTGCCGCTGGCTCGCCTACTCGGGATCGCCGATCCGCCTCGAGGAGTTCCTCGTCAAACCCGCCCGCTCGCTGGTCGACCAGAGCCTGCATTCGCGGTTGGGCGCCACCACGACGAACGGCGACGGCTTCGGTGTCGGCTGGTACACCGAGGACGGGGACGGCCGGCCGCGGACGTTCCACAGCATCCATCCGGCCTGGAACGACCGGAACCTGCGCGAGGTGGCGGCCAGCATCAACTCGCCGCTGTTCTTCGCGCACATCCGGGCGTCCACCGGCGGCGCCATCCAGGAGACCAACACGCATCCGTTCCGCCACGGCCGCTGGCTGTGGATGCACAACGGGGCGATCCGCGAGTTCGACAAGTCGATGCACGAGCTGCGGATGGCGGTCGATCCCGACCTGTTCCCGTCGATCGAGGGCACGACCGACAGCGAGACGATGTTCTACCTGGCGCTGACGTTCGGGCTCGAGGACGACCCGCCCGCCGCCGTCGAGCGGATGGTCGGCCTGGTCGAGCAGGCCGGCCGCGCACGGGGCGTCGAGCATCCGATCCAGATGACCGTGGCCACTACGAACGGCGAGCGGATCTGGGCCTTCCGCTACTCCAGCGAGGGCCAGTCGCGCTCATTGTTCTACAGCACCCGCATCGACCAGCTGCGGCTGCTGCACCCCGAGGTGCCGGCGCTGGCGGAACTCTCGGACGAGTCCCGGCTGGTCGTCTCTGAGCCGCTCGGCGACCTGCCCGGCGCCTGGAACGAGGTGCCGGAGGCGCAGTGGGGCTGCGTCGAGCCCGGTCAGGACCAGATGCACCCGTTCCAGCCGCGAACTGGGTAGGCGCACTCCCTGGCACACTGCGCGCAATGGCCGACACGAACAGCACCGGCCCGCTGTCCGGCAAGACCGCCTGGGCACGCAACCTGGAGACGCCGCTGCGCGAGTTCCTGCGCACCGAGACGGGCAGCGCCGGTGTGCTGCTGCTGGCGACCGTCGCCGCGCTGCTCTGGATCAACGTCGACGCGTCGTCCTACGACGACGTCTGGACGACCGAGCTGGCGATCCGGCTGGGCGACCACTCGATCGCCCTCGACCTCCGCGGCTGGCTGAACAGCGGGCTGATGACGCTGTTCTTCTTCGTCGTCGGCCTGGAGGCGCGCCGCGAGTTCGACATGGGCGAGCTCCGCCAGCGCCGGAGGGTCGCGCTGCCCGTGCTCGCCGGGCTGGGCGGGATGGCCGTACCGGTGCTGATCTACCTGACGATCAACGCCGGCGACTCGTCGGCGTCGGGATGGGGCACGGCGATGTCCACCGACACCGCGTTCGCGCTCGGCATGCTGGCCCTGGTCGGACCGCGGTTCCCGGAACGGCTGCGGGCCTTCCTGCTGACCGTCGTGATCGTCGACGATGTCGTCGCGCTGACGGTGATCGCGCTCTTCTACAGCGACAACGTGGTCGCCGGGCCGCTGGTGGCCGCGCTCGCCGTGCTCGCCCTGATCCTGGCAATGCGGCTGCTCGGCCTCCGCATCGGCCCGGTCTACGCGGCGCTTGGCGTCGCCGCCTGGCTGGCCGTCGAGCAGTCGGGCGTCGACCCGGTCGTCGTCGGCCTGATCATGGGCCTGCTCGTGTACGCGTCGCCGGCGGCGCGAGGCGACCTCGAGCGCGCCACCGATCTGTTCCGGGCGTTCCGCGAGCAGCCGACCCCCGAGCTGGCGCGCTCGGCGCAGTCGGGCGTGCGCACCGCGATCTCCCCGAACGTGCGCCTGCAGGAGGTCTTCCATCCCTGGACGAGCTACGTGATCGTCCCGCTGTTCGCGCTGGCGAACGCGGGCATCGTGATCGACGGCAGCTTCCTCTCGCGGGCCTTCACCTCGCCGATCACGATCGGCATCCTGGTCGGCTACGTGGTGGGCAAGCCGATCGGCGTCGCGGGCACCGCGTGGCTGGTCACGTTCCTCAGCCGCGGCACGCTGCGCCCGCCGGTCGGATGGGCGGCGGTCGCCGGCGGCGGAGCGATCGCCGGCATCGGCTTCACCGTGTCGATCCTGATCGCGACGCTGGCGTTCAAGGGCGAGCAGCTCGAGGAGGCGAAGCTGGGGGTGCTCAGCGCTGCGCTGGTCTCGTCCGCGTGCACGTGGCTGCTGTTCCGTGCGACGGCTCGGCTGCCGCTGCGCCTACGCATCCGGGCGCTGGTGGGGACATCCGAGGCGATCGTCGACCTGGCGGTGCCGGTGGACGAGGAGCGCGATCACATCCGCGGCCCGGCCGACGCGCCGGTCACCGTCGTCGAGTACGGCGACTTCGAGTGCCCGTACTGCGGCCAGGCCGAGTCGGTGATCCGTGAGCTGCTGACCGACCACGGGGACGTGCGGTACGTGTGGAGGCACCTACCGCTGAACGACGTCCACCCGAACGCGCAGCTGGCGGCCGAGGCGGCCGAGGCCGCTGCAGACCAGGGTGCGTTCTGGGAGATGCACGATCTGCTGCTCGCCAACCAGGGGGCGCTGCGGATCCGCGACCTGCTGGGCTACGGGGAGCAGCTGGGTCTCGACGTCGAGCGGATGCGGGACACCGTGCACGGGCGGAACGCCGCCAACCGGATCGCCGAGGACGTGGACTCCGCCGACCTGAGCGGCGTCTCCGGCACGCCGACCTTTTTCATCAACGGCCTGCGCCACAACGGGAGCTATGACCTGCCGACGTTGTCGGCGGAGGTGAAGGCCGCGCGGGCGCGCGCCTTCGTCGCCCCGGCGCGCTGAGTCACCCATCTCCGTCGGACTGGCCCTCGGGCATCATCCAGACGGCGCCCAGCAGGAAGCAGACGGCGCCCAGCAGCGTGCCCGAGTTGTCCAGCGCGGCATTCAGCAGGTCGCCGGTCGACGGCTGCACCCATCCCGCGATGGCGGAGATGCCGAACAGCACGGAGCCCAGCAGGTTGATCGCGGCGATCCGCCAGCCCAGGTCGCGCGGCCGCCACGAGATCCAGCGGTGCCCGACCTCGGCATAGGCCAGCTGGCTCGACACCAGGAAACAGATCGAGCCCAGCGCATCCGGCGTCCACACGACCAGATCCTCGGCCTTCGTGGGCAGCCCCTGGGCGAACGCGTCGAACGTGGTGAAGTTGAAGAAGACCGTGCCGACCAGCTGGATCGCCGTCGCCCACCAGTCGATGCGGGTCGGCTGAACGGCGAACCAGCGGCGATGCCCGCCGCCGTCCGACGGCGCGCTGATGCACTCGACGAACTGCAGGTAGGACGCCGAGGTGAAGAAGATCGAGCCGATGAAGTAGGTCATCGCGTCGGGACGGAAGCCGACCAGCGACGCGTAGCCCGGCACGGAGCCGAGGATGAAGCAGAACGAGCCGACCGCGAACAGCGCGGCGATCCACCAGCCCAGCCGGCCGGGCGCCCAGTAGGCGCCGCCGGAGCGCCGCCGCTTGCGGTGGCGCCGCGAGCTCCACTCCCGGCGGCGGCCGTCGGCCAGTTCGTAGAGCACGTGCGTGGTGAAGGGCCCCGGGCCGTCCTCGCGGAGGATCCGCGCCCCCGCCGGCAGGTCAAACGGCAGGTGGAGCCCCTTCGTCGCCCACCGTCGGGTCGGCGTCTGCGTCGTCGCCGTCCTTCTTCTTGCGGACGTGGACGAGCGCGCGGGTCTCCTTCCAGCCGATGGTGGCGGCCAGCAGAGACAGGCCGAACGCCGCGTTCCATGCCGTGGTGATGATCGCCTGCCCGACGGCGTAGGCGCTGATCGTCGCCGAGGGCGCGACGCCCTTCAGCACGACGTTGGTCATCGCGGTCTGCGCGCCCACGGCGCCCGGCGCGATGGCGACGGTGGAGGAGATCGACGACGAGGCGACGATCAGGAAGACATTCTCCACCGAGACGGGGATGTCGTAGGCGTACATGAACGTGGCGTTGACGCCCATCCGGGCGATGTACGACAGCGCCTCGACGCCCACGACCTGGATCATGAACTTGCGCCGGTCGGCCAGCACGTTCCCGCCCTCCTTGGCGTTCTCCCACGTCGAGCGGAGCCGGTTCCACGCCTTGCGGATGACGATCGTCAGCACCACTGCGGCGATCACGATGATCGCGATGGTCAGCACCCAGTGGTCGGCGAACCAGCCGAGCTTGACCTCGAACGAGCCGGCGACGCTGAGAAACAGCCAGGCGTAGACCAGCACGGCGACGACGACGAAGAAGATGTTCTGGACGACCGTTGCGCCGACCACGCCTGCGACCGTCGCACCGGCGATGTTCGCCCGGAACAGGCCGAGCATGGCGACGGTGCCCGCGGAAGCCGGCAGGATCGCATTCAGGCCGTTGCCGCCCGCGTAGTAGCCGGCGATCGGGCGGTACGTGACGCCGGCGGCCGGATAGGCGGCGCGCAGGATGTTGCGCCATGCAAGTGCGACGAGCAGCGTCTGCGCGGTCTGGAAGGCGAGCCCCAGGATCAGCAGCGGCAGCGACACCGCTGTCATCGCGTCCCAGAGCTGGTCCAGCCAGGATTCCATCAACCGATCCTATTCGCCGGGCCGGGCGGAAGTCTTCTCAGGAGACAGCGGGGCGGAGGTCGACCTCGGCCGCATCGCAGATGTGCCGGTAGCCGATCCTGCGGTAGATCCCGTTGGAGGTCGGGTTCGCCAGGTCGGTGTAGAGGAAGCACGGTGAGCGGCCGGCCGCCAGCAGCCTGCGGCTGAGCTCGGCGACCAGGGCGGTCGCGTACCCGCGACCGCGCCGGGCGGGGGGTGTGTACACCGGGCCCACGCGGGCGCAGCCGGGCGGCGCGAACGACGAGCCGGACATCGACACCACCGCACCGTCGTCCTCCCAGACGACAAGGTCGTCGGCGTTCCCCAGCTTCGCGTCGACCGACTCGGAGGCGTGGCCCTCGCCGCCCTGCAGCCCGGCCTCCTGAGTGAAGTCGAGCATCCAGCCGACCAGCAGGTCGCGGTCGGCCGGCTCGGCGCGGCGGATGCGGCCGGACGGCACCGGCACGTCCTCGACGCGGTCGAGGCGGTGGACGCCCAGGCGCAGATGCACGGACGACGTGCCACCCGTCGCCGCCGCCCAGGCCGCGGCGAACCGGTGCACCTCGGGCTCGGCGCCGTTCACGCCGGGGACGTCGAGCCCGGTAGCGGCGAGCGGCTCGACCGAGCCCGCGATCAGCAGGTGGAACGGCGGCGTGCGCAGGCCGGCGCCGACGACTCCCGACGCGTCCTCAACCACCCACAGCCGGCGCTCCGGATACCGCTCCGGTGCGGTCACCAGCGTGTGGCTGATGCCCAGCATCAGGTTGTACCGGCCGACGTCCGACAGCAGCAGCGGTGCGGCTGCCTCGGCGAACTCGGCGGCGTCGGTGAACTCGCGCAGCATGCTTGGCCGACGCTAGCGGATGGCGACCTGTTACAGTCTGTATCATGAGTGAGACAGAGCCGAACAGCGTCGTCGACGGCGTGCGCAAGGCGATCGCGGAGCACGGTCCGCAGGGCGCGACGATGGAGCGGATCGCCGTCGCCATGGGCGTCTCCCGGATGACGCTGCACCGCCGTGGGCTGAGCCGCGAGGCGATCATCGCCGCGCTGCGCGACGAGATGGCGCGCGAGGAGCGCGATGCCCAGTGGCCGGCGATCACCGCCTCCGGCTCAGCCGCCGACCGGCTGGAGCTGGCGCTGCGCGCCCTGTGCGGTCTGACCGAGGCGAACCTCGACCTGCTCGAGGCGCTGGCTGCGGAGGCATGGGACGCCGTGTACCACGAGGCCGGGGAGGATGCGCTGACGCGGCGCGAGTTCACCGCGCCGCTGCGGCGGCTGCTCGAGGACGGTGTCGCCGACGGCACGCTCGATCCCGGCGGCGATCTCGACGAGACGGCGACGGTGCTCTACAACCAGGTCGGCTGGACGTACCGCCACCTCCGCTCGGGCCATCGCTGGCGGGCGCGGCGCGCCGAGGATGCCGTGGTGCGGCTAGCCCTGAACGGCGTCACGGCGTGAGAACGCGCCGGCACGCGCTGCTGGTGCTGTCGACCGGGCACGCCGCCAGCGACCTGGTGCAGGGCGCCGTGCCGGCGATGCTGCCGTTCATGGTCGAGCAGCGCGGCCTCTCCTACGGCGCCGCTGCGGGGCTGCTGCTGGCGGCCAGCGCCGCATCGTCGATCGTGCAGCCGCTGTTCGGCCTGGTCTCCGACCGTGTCCACGCGGCGTGGATGATGCCCCTCGGCGGGGCGCTCGGCGGGATCGGCATCGCCCTGGCCGGCTGGGCGGGCTCGTACCCGGCCACGCTGCTGGCGCTGCTGGTGGCCGGGCTGGGCGTCGCCGCCTTCCACCCCGAGGCGGCGCGCTTCGCCGGCTATGCGGCCGAGGGCCGGGCGGCCGGCATGAGCACGTTCTCCGTCGGCGGCAACATCGGGTTCGCGCTGGGGCCGATCCTGACGGTGCCGCTGGCCCTGGCCTTCGGCCTCCGCGGGATGATCGGCATCGCCGTCGTCACCGCGCTGGCGGCGCTGCTGCTGATGCGCGAGCTGCCGGCGCTCGAGCACCTCCGGCCGCCCGCCGAGCGGCGCGCGGGCGCGCAACTGGGGGCCGATCGGTGGGGCGCGTTCTCGCTGATCGCCGGTGCCGGCGCGCTGCGCACGGGCGTCACCTTCGCGCTGCAGGCGTTCATCCCGCTGTTCGTGATCGACCGGCTGGGCGGCAGCGAGGCGGTCGGTGCCGCGGCGGTCGCCGTGCTGCTGCTGGCCGGCGCCGTCGGCACGCTGGCGGGCGGACGCATCGCCGACTCGTTCGGCCATCGCCGGCTGGTCGTGTGGAGCCTGGTCGTGTGCGTACCGCTGTGCCTCGTCCTGCCGGCGGCGGGGGTCGTCGCCCTGTTCCTGCTGATGGCGGCGATCGGGCTGGCGACGGACGCCAACTACGCGACGATCATCGTGCTCGGCCAGGCGTGCCTGCCGTCCCGCGTCGGCGTTGCCTCGGGCATCACGATCGGCCTGTCGGTGGGGCTGGGCGCGGCCTGCGCCTGGCTGCTCGGCGTCCTCGCCGACAACGCCAGCCTTGTGGCGGCGCTGCACGGGACGACGGTGGTCGCCGCCGCAGCGGCGGTGCTGGCGATCGCGGTGCCTCGCGACGTCGGCCGTCGCGTCCCCGCCTAAGATTTCCGCTTCGTGCACGACTCGATCTCGAGCCACGACCTGATCGTGCTGCTTGGAATACTGGCGGCCATCGGCGGCCTGCTGGCGCTGGAGCCGGTGCTGCGGGTCCCGTACCCGATCCTGCTGGTGCTCGGAGGGCTGGGCCTGGCCCTGATCCCCGGCGTCCCCACGCTGGCGCTGCCGCCGGACATCGTGCTGCTGGCGCTGCTGCCGCCACTGCTGTATTCGTCCGCCTTCTTCACGTCGCTCCGCGACCTGCGTGCGAACCTGCGGCCGATCGGCCTGCTCGCGATCGGCCTCGTCATCGCCACCACCGCGGTCGTCGCCGTGGTCATGCACCATGTGGCCGGCCTGCCGTGGGCGTCGGCCGTGGTGCTCGGGGCGATCGTCTCGCCCACCGACCCGGTCGCCGCCAACGCCATCGCCAGCCGGCTGGGCGTGCCGCGGCGGCTGATCGTCATCATCGAGGGCGAGAGCCTGGTGAACGATGCCAGCGCGCTGGTCATCTACCGGGTGGGCATCGTCGCGGCGATCGGGGGCGCGTTCTCGATGACGGACGCCGGGCTGCGGTTCGTCGGCGCGGTCACCGGCGGCATCGCGATCGGCCTGCTCGTCGGCTACATCGTCTACCGCCTGCGCCGGCCGCTGAACAATCCGCGCGCCGAGATCGCCCTCTCGTTGATGACGGCGTACTTCGCCTACATCCCGGCCGAGCTGGTCGGCGCCTCGGCGGTGATCGCCGCGGTCACCGCAGGCATCTACCTCGGCTGGCACGCGCCGGAGCTGATGCGGCCGGAGACCCGGCTCCAGAGCCTCGCGGTGTGGGAGATCCTGGTCTTCCTGATCAACGCCTTCCTGTTCGCACTGGTCGGGCTGCAGCTGCCGGTGGTGCTGGACGGCCTGCAGGGCGAGTCGGCAGGCACGCTGCTCGGCTACGCCGCGGCGATCTGCGCGACTGTGATCGTCGTCCGGTTCGTGTGGGTCTTTCCCGCGACCTACCTGCCGCGCCTGATGTCCCGTCGGCTGCGTGAACGCGACCCCTATCCGCCCTGGCAGTACCCGACCCTGATCTCGTGGATCGGCATGCGGGGCGCGGTCACGCTGGCCGCAGCGCTGGCGGTGCCGCAGCTGACCGACGCCGGGGATCCGTTCCCCGGGCGCAACCTGATCATCTTCCTCGCCTTCTGCGTGATCCTCTTCACCCTGGTCGTGCAGGGGCTGTCCCTGCCCGGCGTGATCCGGATGCTGGGGCTGGAGTCCGACGGCGACGCCGAGCGCGAGGAGTCGCTGGCCCGGATCCGCGCCGCGGAGGCGGCCGTCGACCGGCTCGCCGAGCTGGAGGCGGAGGAGTGGGTGCGCGAGGACACGGCCGAACGGATCCGCGGCCTGTACAGCTTCCGCACGAGCCGGTTCACGGCGCGCCTCGACGCGACCGACGATGGGACGATCGAGCAGCGCTCACTGGCGTATCAGCGGCTTCGGCACGAGCTGCTGAATGCCGAGCGCGAAGCCGTGGTCGACATGCGCCGGTCGGGCGAGATCTCGGACGAGGTGATGAACACGGTGATTCGCGACCTCGACCTCGAGGACGTCCGGCTCGACGCGTAGGCAAGTACGTCGAACCCGGCGCGGGTCGAGGCGGGCAAGCACCGGTCGTGCAACAACGGGGTCAGACCCCTTTGTTGCACGAGGCAACAAAGAGGGTCAGACCCCGTCCCCCACCTACGTGCTGCGCTCCTCCGTCGGCAACGAGATGGCCACCCGCGTGCCCTCTCCGGGCGCCGTCTCGATCTCGATGTCCCCGTTCGCCAACCTCACCCGCTCCTTGAGCACCCCCAGCCCGAGATGGAAGTGCGCGACGGAGCGGGGGAGCGGCCGCTCCGGGCGGAACCCGCGGCCGTCGTCCCGGACGTCGATCGTCAACCGGCCGCGCCGGTAGCCGATGCGCACGTTGACGGTGTCCGCCCGCGCGTGCTTGGCGGCGTTGGCCAGCGCCTCCGCGATGCACCGGTACGCCAGCACCTCGGTCGCCGCGGGGAAGCGCTTGGCCGTCGCCGTCACCCTGCAGTTGAAACCGGCCTCGGACGCGCGGTAGGCGGCCAGCGCGCGCACCGCTGCGGCGAGGCCCTGGGCCTCCAGCAGCGGCGGTCGCAGCTCGAATGCCAGCCCGCGCGCGCGTCCGATGGCGTCCTCGAGCGTCTCCCGGGCTGCACGGATCCGGGCGACCGTGTCCTCCGGCAGCGCCGTCGCACCCCGCTGCGCACGGTCGAGCGAGTAGAGCGTCGCCACCATCACCTGGATCGTGTCGTCGTGCAGGTCGGTCGCGATTCGCTCGCGCTCGTCCTCCTCGGCGCGCAGCAGCTGGGCGAGCGCGCGCTGCATCCGCTCCTCGCTCTCGCGCAGCCTGGTCTCGGCGCGCTTCCGCTCGGTGATGTCCACGACGACGACGCCGATGCCGAGCACGCCGTCCACCGCGTGCACCACCGGCGAGAACGATCCCAGCCAGGTGCCCTGCGGCCCCGCCAGCTCGACGTTGACCATCGCCTGCCGGCTGTCCAGCACGTCGGCCAGGAACGGCCGTAGCGCGCGGCGGTGGTCGGGCACGGCGTCCTCCAGCACGCGATTGGTGTGCAGGTACCGGAGCTGACGGTCGACCAGCGCGATGCCGACGGGAGCTGCAGATACCAATGTCTCCAGCTGCGCGTAGACCGCCTCGGCGCGCATCCGGGCCTCGTGCTCGCGGGCGAGCAGTCGGTCACGCTCGCGCTCGGCCAGCTTGCGCCGGGTCACGTCGCGGACCGCGATCAGGAGCAGCGGCTGCCCGGAGATCTCGACCACCTGGCCCGACACCTCGGCGTCGCGCAGATCGCCGTGGCGGGTCACGCCGCGCACCTCGATGCCCGTCACCGAACCGTGCTCGAGGATCGCGTCGGTGAGCCGGTCGCGGTCGGCCGGATCGTCCCAGATGCCCAGCTCGGTGCTGGTGCTGCCCAGCACCTCGTCGCGAGGATGGCCGGTGATCTGGCAGAACGCGTCGTTCGCCGCAACGATGTGGCCGTCCTCGATGTGGGAGATGACGATCCCGTCGGACGTCGCGTTGAAGACCTGGTCGCACAGCCGGCCGGCGTCCCGCCGCAGGTCCCGCTCGGTCAGAAGGCGATGGGCCAGCACGCCGCTCAAGCGCCGCTCCCCGCCGTATTGGACCAGCCCGACAGATGGGAGCCCGTATCGATCCACTGGTCGAACGGGTAGCGCATCGCCCCGCCTGTCGGTTTGCGCCTGCAATCAGATGCTAGCGCATCCGTCACCAGGCGTGGTTGAGCAGAGCCTCCAGGTCTTTTTCCACAGGCGCGCCGCCCGGGGTTCCGCCCAGCTCGGGCCGTACCGCGGCCGCCGCCGCGACCTCCGCCAGCCGCTCCCGCTCGACACCCAGCTCGCGAAGCCGGGTCTGCCCCGCGTGGGCCGAAAGGGCCGCCGGGTCGGCGTCGAGCGCCTCCTCGAGCAGGCCCATCTCCCGCGGTGCACGCGGCCCCAGGAACGCGATCGAATGGGGCAGCACGATCGCGTTGGTGATGCCGTGCGGGGTGCCGGCCGTGCGCACCAGCGTCTGGCAGACGACGTGATGCACCGCGAAGCCGGTCATGCCCAGCACGTACCCGCCCAGCATCCCGCCCAGCGCCAGCGCGTCGCGGTCGGCCACGGGCGCCCGCAGGCCGGACGAGATCAGCTGCGCGGCGCGCAGGGCGGCGACCTCCGAGACCGGGTTCGCGCGCGGCGTAATCAGGCCCTCGGCGGCGTGGGCGAGCGCGTTCATCGCCGACGCGGCGAGCTCCGCATCGGGCTGCGAGGCGGCCAGTGCCGGGTCGTAGACGACCAGTGCCGGGCGGGTGTGCGGGCCCAGCACGTGACCGGGCAGCGTCCGAAGGTGACCGTTCATGTCGGCGCCGGCGAGCGTCGTCGGCACCGCGGCGCAGCGGACGCCGGCCACCGCCGCGATCGCCTTGGCCGTGTCGACCACCCGCCCGCCGCCCAGTGCGACCGGCGGCAGCCCGCCGGCGTCCGCTGCGATCGCCGCCGCGGCGTCCGGCACCTGACCGGGCGGCACGTGGACGACGACGGCGGCGGACTCCGCCAGCTCGGGCGCCTGGTGCTGCGCGCGTGGCGTTGTCAGCAGCGCGAACCCGCCGAACCCGAGCTCTCCCAGCAGCGCGGTGACCTCGCCGGCCGAACCCCGGCCGAAGCGGATGAGCCGCTCGCCGTCGCGCCAGCGGAACGGGCGTTCAGGCGGCCAGCCGCCGCTCGATCCAGTCACGCAGCTGCGGCACGAAGGCCGGGTCGATGGTGTGCGGGAACGCGTCCTCGTGGTAGGTGACGTCGAGCCCGGCCGCGGTCAGCAGGTCGCGCGCCCGGCGGGAGAACTCGACGCTGATCACCGGGTCGAGCGAGCCGTGCCCGATCGCCACCGGGAGGCCCGGCCGCGAGTCGAGGTCGACCCGGAAGCCTTCCACGGTGGGGATGAACCCGGAGAGCCCGATGATCCCCAGCGGGCTGGGCCGGCCCGCACCCAGGCCCAGCGCGTACGACATCACCGCTCCCTGCGAGAAGCCGCCGATGATCGTTCGCTCCCAGGGCACGCCGGTGATCTGTGGCAGTCTGTCCAGGAACGGCCCCATCCGCGCCATGGTCGAGACGAAGGTGTCGGGGTCGGGATAGCCGACGCGCGGGACGACGTACCAGTGGGCGCCGCCCGGCGGCAGCGAGAGCGGCCCTCGCGGGAACACGCCGACCATCCGGCTTCCCGGGTCGAGCACATCGAGCAGGGGGCTCAGGTCGTGCTCGTCCGCGCCCCGGCCGTGCATCAACACGATCGCCCCGGCGGGCGCGCCCTCGGCCGGCCGCATTCGGTAGACCGGATCAGGCACGCACCGGCTCCGCGCGCAGGCCGTCCAGCACGACCCTGACGTAGCCGCGCCAATCGAAGCCCAGCTCCTGCCACCCGCGCAGCGACATGCCCGTGCGCTTGAGCATCAGCACGACGTCGGGTGCGGCGATGTCGTCGCGCACCGACCCCTCCGCCTGTGCGCGCAGGACGAGCGCCACCAGCGTCTCGAACAGCTGCCCGCCGCATCGCGCGGCCTCGCCGCGCAGCTCGCCGGTGGCCGCCTCCGACGCGATCCGGTCGGTCGCCTGGCGTTCCGTCGCGTACCAGACGAACTCGGTCAGGCCGTTCCACGGATCGGGATCCTCGAGCGAGATCGTCGCCTTCGCCAGCAGCCCCGTCAGGCAGTCGGCGGCCAGCGCCGCGACCAGCGCGTCCTTGCTGGGGAAGTGGCGGTACACGGTGCCGATGCCGACGCCCGCGGAGCGCGCGATGTCGACCATCTGGGTGTCCATTCCGTCTTCTGAGAAGCACGCGGCCGCGGCCG
>DATLLN010000250.1:0-10794 GCA_035537835.1 Gaiellales bacterium | reverse complement strand
GTGTAGCGCTCGCGCACCACCGGGTCGGCCACCAGCTGCTCGTGGGTGACGAGCGCGCCCAGGCGCAGGCCGCCGCCGGACTTCTCGATGCCCCGCAGGGCGTCGATCCGGTGGATGGCGACCACCGCGTCGGGCAGCGGCGCCTTGCCCTGGCGGGCGCCGACGACCAAGTCGGTGCCGCCGGCCACCGGGCGGGCGCCCTCGGCGAGCGCCGCCAGCGCCTCCTCCAGCGTCTGCGGTGCGGAGTAGAGCGAGGTCACGGCTGCATCGCCTCCCACACGCGCTCGGGTGTCATCGGCAGCCGGTCAATCCGCCGGCCGGTGATCTTCCGGATCGCGTTCGCGACCGCGCCGGGCGTCGGCACGCAGGGTGGCTCGCCGATGCCCTTCGAGCCCATCGGCCCGGCGTTCGGCGTGTCGATCTCGACGAAGTGGATCTTGATAGGCGGCGAGTCGGACATGGTCTGCAGTTTGTAGTCGAGCAGGTGCGGATTGCGCTGACGGCCGTGCTCGTCGAGCAGCGTGCCCTCGGTCAGCGCCATGCCGATGCCCATCACGACCCCGCCCTCGACCTGGCCGTTCGCGCCGATCGGGTTGAGGATGCGGCCGCAGTCGTGCGACGCCGCGACGTCCAGCACGCGGACGACGCCGGTGTCGCGGTCGATCTTGCAGCGCACCGCGTGGGTGATGAACGTCGGGGCGAGGAACGACTCCATGCCCAGCCGGCCGGTGCAGCCGGAGGCGTCGGACTCGGGCATGGCCGGCACGGCGTCGGCGCCCCGGCCGAGCAGCAGCTTGTCGCCGTGAGCCTTCTCGGCCAGCGCCGGGATCGACACGCTCTTGGTCGGCGAGCCCTTGACGCGCACGGTTCCGTCGACCAGCTCGAGGTCGGCGCGCGCCGCCTCCAGCTCCTCCTCGGCGAGGTCGAGCAGCTGCTCGCGCACGTCCTCGGCGGCGCGCAGCACGGCGCGGCCGTTGTTGAACGTGGTCTGCGAGCCCGAGGCGCCGGAGTCGAACGGCCCGGCGTCGGTGTCCTGGTAGAGCACCGAGAAGTCGTCCGGTTTCATGCCCAGCACCTCGGCGGCCAGCATCGGCAGCGCCATCACGGCGCCGGTGCCGCACTCCTGGGCGCCGGTGATGATCGTGCCGGAGCCGTCGCCGTTCAGCTTCAGATACGCGCCGGAGGCGATGCCGAACGACGGCCACCAGCCGCAGGCGACGCCGATCGCCTCGTCGTCGGGCAGGTCCTGGTCGTAGCCGATCATCTCGACCGCCCGGTCCAGCGTCTCGGCGGCGCCGATCGGATCGAACACCTGGCGGGTGGGGCCCTCGTCGCCCGTGCGGACGATCGTCTTGCGCCGGAACTCGACGGGATCCATCCCCAGCTTGCCGGCCACGCTGTCCATGTGCTGCTCCACCGCCCAGCAGGCCTGCGGGGCCGTGGGGGCGCGAACCGAGCCGGAAGGCGTCGTGTTCGAGTAGGCCAGGATCGAGTCGACGAACACGTTCTCGACCTTGTACGGGCCGACGGCCATCATCGCGGCCAGCTGCGGGAAGAACGGGTTGTCGGTCGTGTAACCGCCGCTGTCCAGCACCAGGCGGGCGCGGCGGGCGACGATCGTGCCGTCCTGCATCACGCCGGTCTCGAGGTCGATCGATTGGCCCTCGCGGCGATGGTCGGGCGCCAGGAACTCCTCCTCGCGGCTGAACACCAGTCGCACGGGCCGGTTGGCGGCCCGGGACAACGCCGCGATGTGCGCCTCGAAATGGAACTCGCACTTCCCGCCGAACCCGCCGCCCAGGTAGGGCACGATCACGCGGACGTGCGACTCGGGGATCTCGAGCGTGGTCGCCACCCCGCTGCGGGCGATGAAGGGCACCTGCGTGGACGACCAGATCGTCACCTTGTCGCCCTGCCACTGCGCGACCACCGCGTGGGGCTCGATCGGCACGGCGTGCGACATGTCGGCCTCGTACCGCTCGCTGACCACGATGTCGGCCTTCTCCATGGCGGCATCCGCGTCGCCCTTGACGATGGTCGAGCGCGAGCAGATGTTGCCCTCGCGCACGACGTCCTCGGAGCCCTCGTAGGACGCCCAGCCGGGATGGATCTGCGGCGCACCGGGCTCGAGCGCCGCGTCCTGGTGGGCGACCGCCGGGAGCACCTCGTACTCGATGTCGATCAGCGCGGCGGCGCGCTCGGCGATCTCGGGCGTGAGCGCTGCGACGGCGGCGATCACGTCGCCCTCGTAGCGGACGATGTCACGGGCGAACAGCGTGCGGTCCTGGATGAACGCGCCGTGGCGGACGTCGGGCACGTCGTCCTGCGTGATCACGGCGAACACGCCATCCAGCGCGCGGGCCTTCGACGTGTCGATGCCCAGGATCCGGGCGTGCGGATGGTCCGAGTACCGGAACTTGGCGTGCGCCATGCCTGTCAGCGTGAGATCGGCCGCATAGCGGCCGACGCCGGTGACCTTGTCCTTGCCATCGGAGCGGATGACCCGCGTACCGACCACTGTCGCCATGTCTGCTCCTTCTCGAACGGTCAGATCGCTGCTGCTTCGCCGAACGCGAGGATACCTGGCCGGGGCCGGCTTCCGGAAGGGACCCGGCGCGTCTACGCCCCGTCGCGGAGCACCCGGCGCAGGATCTTGCCGGACGGCGTGCGCGGGATCTCGTCGACCACGGTGACCCGCCGGATCCGCTTGTGCGGTGGCACGCGGGCCGCGACGTGGTCGACCAGCTCGCGCTCCGAGGCTTCGCCGGCCAGGACGATGTACGCCCACGGGATCTCGCCCTGCCGTCCGGCCGGACGGCCGACCACCGCGGCATCGGCGACGGCCGGGTGGGCGAGCAGCAGCGCCTCGAGCTCCGCAGGAGCGACCTGCAGCCCGCGCACCTTGATCAGCTCCTTGAGCCGGTCGACGACGTGGAGCCAGCCGCGGTCGTCCAGGTGACCGATATCGCCGGTGTGCAGCCACCCGGCCGGGTCGATCGCGTCGGCCGTGGCCTCCGGGTTGCCCAGGTAGCCGCGCATCACCTGCGGGCCGCGCACCAGCAGCTCGCCGTCGGCGCCGAGCGGCAGGTCATCGCCGGTCTCCACGTCCACCACCCGCACCTCGGTCGATCCGATCGACGGCCCGACGGAGCCCGGGTTCGCGTCGTCGCCGGCGTCGCGCGGCGTGATGTGGGTGACCGGGCTGGCCTCCGTCAGCCCGTAGCCCTGGATCACTTCGCATCCGATCCGCTCCGCGCACGCCGAGGCCACGGCGGCGTCCAGCGGCGCCGCGCCGGAGACGATCGTGCGCAGCGACGAGAGGTCGGCGCGATCGACCGCCGGGTGGCGGGCCAGCGCGAGCACGATCGGGGGCACCAGGAACGCCAGCGTCACGCGGTGGCGCTCGATCAGCCGCAGCATCTCCCCCAGGTCGAACCGGGCCATGGTCACGGAGGTTGCGCCCGTCGCGATCGCCAGGTTCGCGTTGACAGTCAGCCCGTACATGTGGAAGAACGGCAGCAGCGCGAGCAGCGTGTCGCGCTCGTCGATGGGGAACGCGCCTTCGATCTGCAGCAGGTTCGCGGTCAGGTTGCGGTGCGTCAGCATCACGCCCTTGGGCAGGCCGACGGTGCCGCTCGAGTAGGGCAGCGCCAGCAGCTCCTCCGGATCGATGGACACATCCGGCGGGGCGCCGTCGGCCAGCAGCTCGGCGAACGGCTCCGCGCCCGGCGCCTCGCCGACGACGTGGACGGTCTCGGCTCCGGCCTCCAGCGCGACCGGCACCAGCGGCGGCACGGTGACGACGCGTCGTGCTCCGCTGTGGCGCAGCTGCTCCGCGAGGTTCTCTGCGCGGTACAGCGGGTTGACCGGCGTGACGACACCGCCCAGCCGGGCCGCCGCATGGAACGCGAGCACGAACTCCGGGACGTTCGGCAGCATCACCGCGAGCACGTCGCCGGGGCCGAACCCGCGATCGGCCAGGCCGCGCGCGACCCGGTCGACCAGGCCGGGCAGCTCGCCGAAGGTGACGGTGCGTCCATCGCCGCCGTCGATCAGCGCGGGGCGCGAGCCGAGCTCCGCGGTGCGGCGGAAGACGACGTCGCCGAGCGGTGCGGCGGGCAGCACGACGTCGGGGTAGGGGCTGGCGATGGGCACCGGCCGACTCTACGGCAGACGCCATACCTAACCACTAACTACATACTCACACGTCATTCTGCATGGACAGGTGATCGATCGCCGCTACCATCGCCCGATGACGACGACGCTCCCCACCGGCCCGCTCAGCGGCCTCACCGTGATCGACATGGCGACGATCTTCGCCGGGCCCAGCGCCTGCCGGCACCTGGGCGACTTCGGCGCCGACGTGATCAAGGTCGAGCGCCCGGACGGCGGCGACGGCGCCCGGCACCTGGGCGAGTGCGACGGCGACGACAGCTTCTACTGGCGGATCGCCGGCCGCAATAAGCGGCCGATCGAGCTCGACCTCAAGTCCGACGCGGGTCGCGAGGTGCTGCTGCGCCTGGTCACGCGGGCCGACGTGCTGGTCGAGAACTTCCGCCCCGGTGCGCTGGAGCGGCTGGGCCTCGATCCCGAGACCGTCCTGCTCGCGGCTAATCCCGGTCTCGTGGTGCTGCGGGTCACCGGCTACGGGCAGACCGGCCCGTACGCCTGCCGCGCCGGCTTCGGCACGATGGCCGAGGCGATGTCCACGCTGGCCCACACCACCGGCCAGCCGGACGGGCCGCCGACGCTGCCGCCGATCGCGCTGGCGGACGAGGTGACCGGCCTGCGCGGTGCCTTCGCGGTGCTGGCGGCGCTGCGCCACCGCGACCTGACCGGGTACGGGCAGGTGATCGACATCAGCCTTCTGGAGTCGCTGGTCGACATCGTCGGTCCGGGCCCGTCGATCCAGCACCGCACCGGCGAGTCGGACCGCCGCATCGGCTCCCGGCTGGCGTTCTCCGCGCCCCGCAACATCTACGCCTGCAGCGACGGGTACATCGTGCTCTCCGGGTCGGCGAACCAGGTGGCGCTACGGGTGTTCGACGCCATCGGCCGCCCCGAGCTTCGGGACGACCCGCGGTTCTCCACCGGCGCCCGCCGGATCGCCAACGTCGACGCGCTGGACGGGATCATCGCCGCGTGGACGTCGGCGCGGACGGTGGCCGAGGCGATCGACGCCTTCACCGCCGCGGGCGCTGCGGTCGGCCCCGTCTACGACGCCGAGCAGCTGGTCAACGACCCGCACGTGCAGGAGCGCGGCGTGTTCGTCGAGGTGGAGAGCCCGGCGGACGGCTCGCCCCTGCTGCAGGCCCAGGTGCACCCGCGGCTGTCAAAGACGCCCGGCGAGATCCGCCACGCCGGCCTGCCTCCGGGCGCATGCACCGAGCAGGTGCTCGAGGAGCTGGGCTACGCGCCGGACGAGATCGACGCCCTGGTGACCGGCGGCGCCGTCGGCTCGCCGCTACGCGCTCCGGCCGGCAGCTTTCCGGTATAGCGCGTCCCCCACCTCGCGCGCGACCGAGATCAGCGCGCGGACGTCGTCGTCCGTGGTGCGGTAGTTGACGAAGCACGGGCGCAGGTACACGCAGCCGTCCACCTCGGCCGGCGCGACGTACACCCGCCCGTCGACCTGCAGCTCCCGCGCAAGCGCGGCGTTGTGCGAGTTCAGGTCGACGTCGGCCGACGGGACGTGCCGGAAGGGCACGATCGAGAGCTGCGGCTTGTCCGTCAGCAGCTCCAGGTCGTCGTGCCGTCCGATCTCCGTCACCAGCAGCCGCGCCTGGCCGAGGTTGCGCTCGATCGCCGCCCGGAACGCCGCGGCGCCGTGCGCCCGGAACGCCAGCCACAGCTTCAGCGCGCGGAACGGCCGGGAGTACTCCAGTGTCACGTCCGCGGCGTGATCCTCGGTGTGCTCGTGCGGCAGGTAGTCCTCGTTGTGAGAGAACGCCGCCAGCAGATGGTTGCGGTCGCGGACGAGCACGACGCCGCAGGCCTTGGGCAGGTAGAGCCACTTGTGCGCGTCCAGCGACACGGAGTCCGCCCGGTCGAGCCCGTGGAAGCTGTCGCGGGTCGAGGATGCGGCCGCGGCGGGCAGCCCGTACGCGCCGTCGACGTGCAGCCACACGCCGCGCTCGGCGCAGACGTCGGCCAGCTCGTCGATCGGGTCGATCGCCCCGGTCAGCGTGGTGCCCGCGGTCGCGATCACCGCCACGGGCTCGATCCCCGCCGCCCGGTCGCGGTCGATGGCCGCGGCCGTCTCCGCGGCGCCCATCCGCCGGTGCTCGTCGACGGGCAGCGAGCGGACGCCGGCCGCGCCGAGGCCCAGCACCTCCGCGGCCCGGTCGACCGAGTAGTGCGCCTCGGCCGAGCAGTACACGGCGCCCCGCCTGCCGGCCAGGCCGTCGCGGCGCACGCCGGGCATGGCACGCTCCCGCGCCGCCGCCAGCGCGGTCAGGTTCGAGATCGTGCCCCCGCTGGTGAACGCCCCGCCGCCGGCCGGGTAGCGGATCAGCTCGCCGACCCAGCGCACCGCCTGCTCCTCGATCTCGGTGGCCGCCCCGGCCCACACGGCCAGGTTGGCGTCGAAGCACGACGCCAGCGCATCCCCGAGGACGCCGATCTCCAGGCCGGACGAGCCGACGAACGCGAAATAGCGCGGCCGCGGCTGCGCGATCGTCTCGTCCAGGATCCGCGCGGCGTCGGCCATCACCTCCTCGGCCGGCGTCGGCCCCTCGGGCAGCGGCGAGCGCAGCAGCTGCTCGACCTGCGCGTCGACCGGCGGCTGGCCCGGCCGCGCGTGGTCGAAGCCGCGCCACGCCTCGGCGATCAACTCGGCGGTGCGGGCAAGCACCGCCTCGCGCGGCGCGTCAAGTCGCAGAGCGGGACTCGTCTCCATCCCGTTCGGAGATGCTACTCGACTGGGCGGAAGACCCGGGCGCCGACGATGGCCAGGACGCCGTCGTGGTCGCGCCACAGATACTCGATGGTCTGCTCGCCGCCCTCCAGCTCGACGCGGACGAGCGTCCGCGGGCCGACGCTGCCGATCAGCTCGGCGACGGTCAGGAACGGCAGCCGCTCGAGCAGGTCGATGTCGCCCGAGCGCGCGAACCCGGGCTCGAAGAAGGCGCCGGCCGCGACCTCGTCGCGCTCCTGGAGCGCCGACACGTAGCGCATCGCGGCGTCCTCCGACCGGCGCTTCGTCCGCATGCGCTGCAGCCGCTCGGGGTCGCCATCGAGACCGGTCCGGTCGAGCAGCGTGAACTCGCGCTGGTCCTCCAGCAGCAGCTCTCCGCCGCGGTCGATCCACTGGCCCTCGACGACCGATGTGGGCAGCAGCCGGATCAGGCTGCGCCGGCCGAGCACGCCGAGCACCCGCGCCGTCGCCACGTCGGCGAGCAGCTCGGGGAGCTTCTCCCGCCCCGCCCGCTCCCAGAAGACCGGGTCGCACAGCGGCTCCGCGGCCGCCGCGTCGCCCGTCTGGTAGATCCCCGCCAGCTGTGCGGCACGCTGGGCGATCCGGAGCTCGAGCTCGGGGTCCATGCCCGGAGGATGGCACAGAGTGTCGATTCGCCGCCGCGCCGTTCGTCATAGGATCGACCAGGCGATCACACATCGGTCGCCGCGACGAAGGGAGCAGGACGATGCGGTACATGCTGATGATCTACACCGCTCCGGGCACCTGGGAGGGCATGTCGGAGGAGGAGCGGAACTCGACGATGGGCGAGTACTACGACTACACCGACTCGCTCGAGAACGCCGGCATCCTGCGGGCGGGTGCACCGCTGGAGAGCGTCGACACCGCGACCACCGTCCGCGTCCGCGACGGTGAGCGGCTGACCACGGACGGCCCGTTCGCGGAGACCCGGGAGGTGCTCGGCGGGTACTACGTGATCGAGGTCGACACGCTCGACGAGGCGCTCGACCACGCGGCGCGGATCCCCGGCGCGCGCCACGGGTCGGTCGAGGTGCGCCCGGTCGTGCAGGTGCCCGCCCGGCAGTGACCGGCGGGCCGGCCGCCGACGCGATCGCGGCCGTCTTCCGGTCGGAGTTCGGCCGCGCGGTGGCGATCCTCGCCCGCGTCCTCGGCGACGTCTCGGACGCCGAGGACGCGGTGCAGGACGCCTACGCCCAGGCTCTGCGCAGGTGGCCGGAGACCGGCGTCCCCGACAACCCGGCAGGCTGGATCGTCACGGTCGCCCGCAACCGAGCCATCGACCGCCTGCGCCGCGAGCGGGCGCTCGACGAGCGCCGCGCCGAGCTCACACGACGCGCAACCGAGCGGCTGATGACAGACCCCTTGTTCGACAGCACGGACGAGATGCCCGACGAGCGGCTGCGGCTGATCTTCACCTGCTGCCATCCGGCGCTCAACCGCGAGGCCCAGGTCGCACTGACGCTGCGCCTGGTCGGCGGCCTGGAGGTGCGCGAGATCGCCCGGGCGCTGCTGTCCAGCGAGGACGCCGTCGCCCAACGGCTCGTCCGCGCCAAGCGCAAGCTGCGCGTGGCCGCCGTACCGCTGCGTGTGCCGGCCGGCGACGAGCTGCCATCTCGGCTGGCCGCCGTGCTGGCCGTGGTCTACCTCGTATTCAACGAGGGCTACGCGGCGACCTCCGGGCCCGATCTGCTGCGCGACGACGTCGCCGGCGAGGCGGTGCGCCTGGGCAAGGTGCTGGTCGAGCTGATGCCGGACGAGAGCGAGGCCGCCGGGTTGCTCGGGCTGATGCTGATGCAGCACGCCCGGCGGCAGGCCCGGACGGCCGCCGACGGCAGCCTGGTGCTGCTCGAGCAGCAGGACCGCGGGTTGTGGGACACCGCCGCAATCGGTGAGGGCATCGCGCTGACCGAGCGGGCGCTGCGCCTGCGCCGGCCGCCCGGGCCGTACGCGATCGAGGCGGCGATCGCCGCCGTGCACGCCGAGGCGCCTGCCTGGGACGACACCGACTGGCGCCAGCTGGCTGCGCTCTACCGCGAGCTGCACGCCGTCTCGCCCTCGCCCGTGGTCGAACTGAACCGCGCGGTCGCCGTGGCCATGGCCGACGGGCCGGCGGCGGGCCTGGCGATGCTCGACCGGCTCGAGGACAGCCCCGAGCTGGCGTCGAGCCACCTGCTGCATGCGGCGCGCGCCGACCTGCTGCGCCGCAGCGGCCGCGCCGACGAGGCGGCGGACGCCTACCGGGTCGCCGTCGGGCTGGCAACCAACGACGCCGAGCGCGCCTTCCTCAGCGGGCGGCTCGCAGAGACCACTCGCTGAGCAGCCCCTCCGCGCAGGCGACGCTCATCGCGGCCTGCGTCTGCACGGTGCCGTCGGCAACGTGCGGTGAGAGGACGACGCGCGGATGGTCGATCAGCCCCTGCGGCACGTGCGACTCGTCCGCCAGCACGTCCAGTCCCGCTCCCAGGATGGTGCCGTCCGCCAGCGCCTCGACCAGCGCGTTCTCGTCGCAGATCGCCCCGCGGGCGGTGTTGATCAGCACCGCGGTGGGCCGCATCAGCGCCAGCTCGCGGCGCCCGATCATGCCGCGCGTCGCGCCCGTCAGCGGGCAGTGCAGCGAGACCGCGTCGCTCTGGCGGAGCAGGTCGTCCAGCGAGACCCCCTCGCGGCGGGAGTGGACGAGCACCCGCATGCCGAAGCCCTCGGCGCGGCGGGCCATCGCCCTGCCGATCGCGCCCATGCCGACGATGCCGAGCGTGGTGCCCTCCAGATCCTCGCCCAGCGGCAGCTCCCAGTGGTACTCGGCGTAGCGGCCGTCGCGGGCGGCCCGGTCGGCCTCGACCAGCCGGTGGCGGACGGCCAGCAGCAGCGCGAATGCGTGGTCGGCGACGCTGCCGGCGTTCGCGCCCAGCGGGCGCACCAGCGCGATGTCCCGGCGCTCCAGCTCCTCCGCGTCGATCGTGTCGTAGCCCACGCCGTGGTTGACGACCACACGCAGCCGCGGGGCGGCGTCCAGCAGCTCCCGGTCGATCACCTCGCCCACCGACCAGATCGCGTCGGGGTTGCCGCCGTCCAGCACCCAGGGTCGGACGGGGCCGTCGACGACGTGCACGCGAAAGGATTCGGCGACAGGGCGGAAGGCCTCCTCCGGCTGCGGCCGGAACTTGCAGACGACCAGCGGCTGCGTCACTACCAGCCGGACGCGGTGTGGATGCCGATCACGCGGCCGCGGGGCACCAGGGCGTCCTCGTCGAGCCCGCCGAAGGCGCCGCGGTGGAAGATCAGCGGCTCGCCGCCCGAACCCTCGAAATCGACGACCTCGCCGACCACCAGCTCGTGGTCGCCCTGGGTGACGATGTCGTGCACCTCGCAGCGGAGGATGGCCAGCGAGTGGACGACCACCACGTAGCCGTGCGGGTCGATCACCGTGTGGCCCTCGGGAAACTCCGATCCGGGCTTCGCGAACGCCAGCGCCACGTCGCGCTGGCGGCGGTGCAGGACGTTGACCGCGTAGCGGCGGCTGATCCGGATCGCGTCCAGCGTCCGGGTGTTGTGCGCGAGCGAGACGAGCACCAGCAGCGGATCGAGCGAGACCGACGTGAACGAATTGAGCGTCATGCCCTGCGGCCGGCCGTGAGCCTGCGTGGTGACCACCGTCACGCCGGTCGCGAACGAGCCGACGACGTCCCGGAAATCGAGCCGCCATTCACTTGGAACGCTCATCTTCCTTACAGTATGTCCCACACGGACGGCGTCGGGCCGTCCCGAGGCGATTCTCGGAGGGGCTGTCATCCACCTGCTGGGTCTGTCAGGCGTGTCCAAAACCTTCGGCGCCCGCACGGTCCTGGACGGTCTCGACC
>DATLLN010000249.1:0-4988 GCA_035537835.1 Gaiellales bacterium | reverse complement strand
GCCCCCGTCGGGTTGTTCGGGTAGTTGCAGAACAGCAGGTTCGCACGCACCCGCACGTCGATCGGGATCGACTCCAGGTCGGGCTGGAACGCGTTCTCCGCCAGCAGCGGCATCAGCACCGGTTCCGCGCCCGCCAGCAGCGGCCCCGACGTGTACACCGGGTAGCCGGGGTCGGCGGCCAGGCTGACGTCCCCCGGATCGAGCATCGACCAGCAGACGTGGGCGATCCCCTCCTTGCCGCCGAGCAGCGGGAACACCTCGGTCTCGGGGTCGAGCGTGACGCCGAAGCGGCGCTCGTAGAAGCTCGCCACCGCCTGGCGGAAGACCGCGCGGCCCCGGTTCGACGGGTACTGGTGGGTGTCCGCCCGCGCGACCTGGCGCTGCATCTCCTCGACCACCGCCCGGAAGGTCGGGATGTCGGGGTCACCGATGCCCAGCGAGATGACGTCGACGCCGGCGGCGCGCTTCTCGGCGATCTTGCGCTCCAGCTCCGCGAACAGGTACGGCGGCAGCTGGTTGACTCGCTGGGCATATCTCAAGGAAGCGCCTCCAGGGTGCGAAGGAAGTCCGCCTCGAACCGGGCGGTCATGATCTGCTCGACCGGGCCGGTCAGCTTGATGGCGAGGTCGTCCGAGACGTCGATCCGCAGCGTGCCGCCGTCGAGGCGCACCGTCACCGGCGAGGTCACCCGACCGGCGACCACGGCGGCGACGGCGGCCGCGCTGGAACCCGATCCCGACGACAGCGTCTCGCCGGCGCCGCGCTCGAACACCCGCATCCGGATCGAGTGGTCGTCGAGAGCCCGGTAGAACTCGACGTTCACCCGGTTCGGGAACCACGGGTGACGCTCGATCTGCGCTCCCACCGTCGGGAGGTCGAGCGCGTCCGGGTCATCGACTTCGATCACGCAGTGCGGGTTGCCGATCGAGACGAAGGTGTACGCGTCGGCGGGCGGCGGGGCGTTGCCCGGCCGGTGGTCGGGCGAATCAACCGAAGCGTGGCCGGCGTCGATCTCGATCTCGCCGCCCACGCGGCGCGCGCCGATCGGCCCCTTGAGCGTGGTCATCTCCAGCTCGTCCACGCCGTCGCGGCGCATCAGGTAGCCCGCGGCGATTCGGGTACCGTTGCCCGAGAACTCGGCCTCGCCGCCGTCAGGGTTGAAGACACGCACCCGCAGGCCGTCCTCGATCAGCAGGATGCCATCGCTGCCGGCGCCCAGGTCGGGATGGCAGATCCGCTCGACGCGGGCGGGCGTCAGCTCGACCTCCGCGTCGGTCTGCTCGAGGACGAGGTAGGCGTTGCCGATCCCGTGCCACTTCTCGAACCGCATCGCGGGCGGAGGATATCGAGGGCCCCGCCGGGAGGCGACGGTGGCCGCCTCCCGGCTGACCCTTGACGACTGGTTTGACGACCGGGTCGGGCCGGAGTTAGAGCCCGGTACGATCGGCCGGTGTCCGACGCCGTCGCCATCCGCCCCGGTGAGCCGCGCGACATCCCGGTGATGCAGGACATCGAGATCGCCGGCTGCCAGATCTTCGCGGACATCGGCATGCAGGACGTGGCCGACGACGGCGCCCACGAAACCGAGCTGCTGGCCGGCTACATCGCGAGCGGCCGAGCGTGGGTCGCGGAGGCCGGCGGACGGGTGTCCGGGTACGCCCTGGCCGACGTGTACGACGGGACGGCCCACCTCGAGCAGGTGACGATCTACCCCGACTGCGCCGGGCGCGGGATCGGGGGCATGCTGGTGGACGCCGTCGCCGACTGGGGCCGGGCGCGCGGCTCCGACGCGCTGACGCTGCTCACGTTCGCGGACGTGCCGTGGAATGGCCCCTACTACCGACGGTTGGGGTTCGTCGTCGTGCCGGACGAGGAGCTCGAGCCGGAACTGGCTGCGCTGCGCCGCAACGAGGCCGAGCTCGGGCTGGACGTCAGCATCCGCTGCGCGATGCGCAGGCCGATCGGCTGACCGCTACATGTCCAGCGCGGCGCCGGCGATCACAACCGCCAGCAGCACGGCGCAGACGACGGCGAAGCCGATGATCACCGGCCAGCTGGTCGGCAGCAGCGCGATCAGGACGATGCCGATGACCAGGCCGCCGATCACGGTGGCCGTGCGGCCGACCGCATGAGGCCGCAGCGAGAGCGCGCGCCGCGAGACGCGATCCGAAACCAGCAGCGCCATCGAGGCGCAGGCGACCACCAGCAGTGCGACCGCTACCGGCCCCAGCAGCCACCGCACCCAGAAGCCGGTATCCGCCGTCGCCTGTCCGAGTACGAGGGCCAGCAGCGCCACGGGCAGCAGCACCGCCGCCAGGATAGCTGCGCCGTCACGGGCCTCGCGGACGGCGTCCTGCTCGCGGCTCACACCGCCTCCAGCAGCTCGTCGGCGGAGCCGACCGGGATCAACCCGGGCAGCTTTCGCATCCAGACCCGCTGGCGCTTCGCGTACTGGCGGGTGCGCACGATCAGCCGCCGGCGCGCCTCCGCCCGGTCGATCTCACCATGGACGAGCGCACTGACGTCCTGCAGGCCGTGGATCCGCGACGCGGTGTGCGAGAGGGTGTGCGCCGCCAGGGCGGTGCGCACCTCGTCCTCCACCCCGTGCTCGAACATGGCGGCCGTGCGGTCGGCAATCCTTGCGGCGACCAGCTCACGGGGCACATCAAGGCCGTAGACCGCCGTCTCGTGGCGGGCCTGCGGCGACCAGAGCTCATCCTGCGCCGGCGCCAGCGACGACCCCAGCTCGGCCAGCTCGAGCGCGCGGACGACGCGGCGGCGGTCTTTCGGGTGGACGGCCGCCGCGGCGGCGGGATCGCGGCGCACCAGCTCGGCGTGCGCGGCCGCGGCGCCCAGCTCGTCGTAGCGGCGCTCGATCTGCGTGCGCAGGCCGGCCGGCGGCTCGGGCGGCAAGTTCATCGCGGCCAGCGCCGCCCGCAGGTAGAGGCCGCTGCCGCCGACGACGATCGGCAGCCGGCCGCGCTCCAGCACCCCGTCGACTGCCGCATGGGCCATCGACGCGTACTCGGCGACCGAGCCCTCGTGCTCCAGCTCCCAGACGCCGACCAGGTGGTGCGGCGCCGCGGCGAGCTCATCCGTTGTCGGCTGGTTGGTCAGCACCGGCAGTTCGCGATACAGCTGCATGGCGTCGCACGAGACGATCTCGCCGCCCGTGTGCGCGGCCAGCGCGATCGCCGCGCCGCTCTTGCCCGATGCGGTCGGCCCGAACAGGGCGACAACCCGCGCGCCCACGTCAGGCGGGTGCGGGCACGGTGGCCACGTGGCCACCGAGCGTCTGCGACGTCGATCGCTCGATCAGGACGTCGACCAGGTCGCCGGCCGCGGCGGCGCCGTGGAAGTTGACGGTCTTGTTGCCCCGCGTGCGGCCGCGCAGCAGCTCGCCGTCCGTGCGGCTCGGCCCCTCGACCAGCACCTCCTGCACGGTGCCCACCAGCTCGCCGTTGCGCCGGGCCGCATGGGCCTGCACCAGGTCGATCAGGCGCTCGATGCGCTCGCGCTTGATGTCCTCGGGCACCTGGTCGGGCATCGCTGCGGCCTCGGTGCCCCGGCGCGGCGAGTAGACGAACGTGAACGCGTGGTCGTAGCCGACCGTGTCGACGACCTCGAGGGTCTCCTGGAAGTCGGCCTCGGTCTCGCCCGGGAAGCCGACGATGATGTCGGTTGTCAGCGCCATGTCTGGAACGGCCTCGCGGATCCGCTCGACCAACGCCAGGTAGCGGTCGCGCGAGTAGGTGCGCCGCATCGCCTTCAGCACGCGCGTCGAACCCGACTGCAGCGGCAGGTGGAGCTGCTCGCAGACGGCGGCGCACTCGCGCATCGCTGCGATCACGTCGTCCCGCATGTCCTTGGGATGCGGGCTGGTGAAGCGGATCCGCTCGATGCCGTCGACGGCGTCCAGCGCCCGCAGCAGTCCCCCGAACCCGAGCCGCTCGTCGGGCGGCAGGTCGCGACCCCACGAGTTGACGTTCTGGCCGAGCAGCGTCAGCTCGCGCACGCCGTCCGCGGCGAGCGTGGTCGCCTCGGCGATCAGGTCGGCAGCGCGGCGGCTCTGCTCGCGGCCGCGCACGCTGGGAACGATGCAGTAGCTGCACTTCGAGTTGCAGCCCTGCGAGATCTGCATCCAGGCCTGGAACCGGCGGTCGCGCTTCAGCGGCAGGTGCCCGGAGAACTCGTCGAAGGTCGAGAAGTGCCCGGCGCCGAGATCGCCGCCGGGGCCGAGCACCTCCGCCAGCTTCGAGATGTGGCCGGGCCCGAAGGCGAGGTCGACGAACGGGTAGAGGTCGAACAGCTCGTCCTTCATCGACTCCGACCAGCAGCCGCCGACCACGATCCGCTTGTCCGGGTCGCGGCGCTTGGCGGCCCGCGCCTCCATCAGGTGGGCGACGAAGCGGTCGTCCGCCTTCTCACGGATCGTGCAGGTGTTGAAGACGAGCACGTCGGCGTCAGCCGGATCGGCCGCCTCCCCCAGTCCCAGCGACTCCAGCACGCCCTTCATCCGCTCCGAGTCGTGCGCGTTCATCTGGCAGCCGAACGTCTGCACGTGGTACCGCTTCATCGGTCGGGCAGTCTAACCACCGCCCCACGCCCGCGCTACGGTCTCCCGATGGACGTTTCGGTCTCGCTGTTCCAGGGGGACATCACGACGGTCGAGGTCGACGCCATCGTCAACGCTGCCAACACCTCGCTGCTCGGCGGCGGGGGCGTGGACGGCGCGATCCACCGCGCCGGCGGCCCGGCGATCCTCGAGGAGTGCCGGCTGCTCGGCGGGTGCGGCGTGGGCGATGCCAAGGCGACCACAGCGGGCAGGCTGCCGGCCCGCTACGTGATCCACACGGTCGGCCCGGTGTGGAACGGCGGCGAGGAGCAGGAGGACGCGAAGCTGGCCTCAGCCCACCGCCGGTCGGTCGAGGTTGCCGGCGACATGGGCATCGCGTCGATCGCCTTCCCGGCGATCTCGACGGGCATCT
>DATLLN010000248.1:0-6275 GCA_035537835.1 Gaiellales bacterium | reverse complement strand
GGCTGGCGCCGCCCGAGTTCTCGGTCGAGCGGATGGCGCCGCTCGGCGACGGCGTCGAGCTGATCGTCGGCGCCCGCCAGGACGCGCGGTTCGGCCCGATCGCCATGGTCGGGCTGGGCGGCATCTACGCGGAGACGTTCGAGGACGTGGCGATCGGCCTCGCGCCGCTCGATCCGCAGGAGGCGGAGCGGCTGCTCCGCTCGCTGCGCGGCGCCGCGCTGCTCGGCGTCGTGCGCGGCAGGCCGGCGCTGGACGTGGCCGCTGCGGGGCGTGCGGCTGCGGCGTTGTCCTTGCTGGCGGCGGCGCGCCCGGACATCGCGGAGATCGAGATCAATCCCCTGCTGGCGACGCCCGACGGCGCGCTGGCTCTGGACGCGCGCATCATCCCGAAAGGAGACGGCGATGCTGGTTGACGGCTGCTACGAGGGCAAGGTCGCGCTGGTCACCGGCGGTGGCAGCGGCATGGGGCGGGCGATGGCCCAGGAGTTCGCGCGGCTGGGCGCGGCGGTGGCCGTCGCCGGGCGCCGTCCGGAGCCGCTCGAGGATACCGTCGCGCTGATCGCCGACGCCGGCGGCCGCGCGGTCGCGGTGCCGACCGATGTGCGCAACCCCGAGCAGGTCGACGCGATGGTCGCGACGGCGGTCGAGCAGCTGGGGCGGCTGGACGTGCTGGTCAACAACGCGGCGGGCAACTTCGTGGTGAAGGCCGAGGAGCTCTCGCCGAACGGCTGGCGCGCGGTGGTGTCGATCGTGCTCGACGGCGGCTGGCTGTGCACGAGCGCGGCCGGTCGGCAGATGATCGCCCAGGGCGAGGGCGGCGCGATCTGCTCGGTGATCGCGAGCTACGCCTGGACCGGCGGGCCGGGCACCGTGCACTCCGCGTCCGCGAAGGCCGGACTGCTGGCCATGACCAAGACCCTGGCCGTCGAGTGGGCGCCGCACAACATTCGGGTGAACACGATCTGCCCGGGGCCGACGGACACGGAGGGCGCCGGCGGCGCGCTCTGGCCGACCGCGGACGATCGCGCCCGCGTCGAGGCGACGGTGCCCGCCGGCCGGCTCGCCTCGGTCGAGGAGATCGGCTGGTGGACGACCGCCCTCTGCTCGCCCTTCGCGGCGTACATCACCGGCACGAACCTGACGATCGACGGCGGCCACAGCCTCGAGCAGGACGGCTACATGCCGGCCTGGCAGCCCCGCGCCTGACCCTCCGGGGTCTGACCCAGCTCTGACCCCGGCCCGTCGCGATTGCGTGTCAACACTGCGCACGCCCTGTGCGCTTCCGGCTCCGCCGTCGGCGTTCCGGCGCGATCCGGGGAAGTTCGTGACGCGACGGGCATCACGCGCGAGTTCCGCGCCGGCGCTGCGCGCGAATCGGCACGCTTGCCGCGAAATTGTGGCTCAAGCGGGGTCAGAGCGGGTCAGACCCCCGGCGGAGATCCCGGCGCTGAACGCCTGTCCACGGCGCTGTTCGGGTCGACCGCTCTCGGCGTCTTTGCGAAGGGCTGCGTGGGTGTTGCGCAGCCCTGAAGAACGATCAGCGGAGAGGGAGGGATTCGAACCCTCGCTGGAGGTTTACCCCCCAGACCCACTTAGCAGGCGGGCGCCTTCAGCCACTCGGCCACCTCTCCATGCCGGTTCGCACCTCGCGGACAGGCACGACCCACCCTCAGTACGATACCGCCTCGTCCGGTCACCTGCGATGGGCCGTCCCGCCGCTCACGCCCCGCACCATGCACGTCAACCCCCCACACGAGACCGCGACCGCCGGGTCCGACCTGGCGGAGCCCGAGGTTCCCCCGACGAGCGGCGAGAGCGGCCGCCGGCGGATGTGGCGGCGCGTGCTGCTGCTCTGGTCGCTCAGCCGGCTCGTCACCATCGGCCTCGGGCTGCTCGTGACATCGCAGCTCGCCTGGCACCGGCACATCGAGAGCTGGCAGACGCAGCCCTGGCAGGCGCTCACCGGCTGGGACTCGGTCTATTACATCGACATCTCGCACGTCGGGTACCTGCCCGGCTCCAGCTCGGTCGCCTTCTTCCCGCTCTACCCGCTGCTGATCTCGATCGTCCGCGTCGTGCCGGAGGCCGGCGACGCGATCGCCGCGCTCAGCGTGTCCGCGCTGACGCTGCTCGCCGCCATGGTCGGCCTCTACACGCTGGGCAAGGAGCGGCTGTCGGAGGAGATCGCGTGGCGGGCCGTCGTCTACCTGATGCTCTCCCCGTTCGCGTTCGTGTTCTCACTCGCCTACACCGAGGGGCTGTTCCTCGCGCTGGCCGTGTGGATCTTCGTGTTCGTCGATCGCGACCGGCCGGCGTCCGCCGCCGCGCTGGCGTTGCTCGCCGGGCTGAGCCGCGTGACCGGCCTGGCGCTGGTGCTGCCGCTCGCCTACATCGCCTACCGACGGCGGAGCGTGCCCTGGGCGATCGCCGCCGCCATGCCGGCAGTCGGCTTCGGGATGTTCGCCGCCTTGTTGCATCGCGACGTCGGCGATGCGCTGGCGATGATCCACGTGCAGAGTGAGTGGGGCGGCCACCCCAGCGTGCCGCCGATGGCACTGGTGTCGGAGCTCGTCGACTTCGTGTCCGACCACCAGCCGATCCACCTGCTGAGCGTGCTCGCCGTCTTCATCTACCTGGGGCTGCTGGTGCCGATCCTCCGCCGCCCGATCTTCGCCCGCCACCGGGTCGAGGACACCCTCTATGTGGGCTGCGTGTTCGCGATGCCGCTGTTCGCGGGCGTGCTCCAGTCGAGCGGCCGCTTCGGCCTGGTCGCGTTCCCGCTGTTCTTCGCGCTCGCCGACCTCGGCATGCGACACCGCACGATGCACCAGGTGTACGTCGTCTTCGCGCCGGTAGCGCAGGTGCTGTTGTTCGCCTACGTCGCGCTGGGCTACCTGGTGCCGTAGCTCAGGTCTGCGTCCACTTGCTCTGGCCGATCCACCGGCCAACCGGGTACTGGGCGTTGTACGCGTAGACGTACACCGTGTACGTCTGGCCCCTGACCAGCTTGTGGCTAGAGCCGCCGTACTGCCACTGGCTCGGCACCTGATACTGCGTGGTGGTCCGGCTCGTATACCTGACCAGGATCGTCCTGCCGGCCGGGCTGGTCAGGCGCAGGCTGTAGGAGCTGCCCTTGCCGAACGCGACCCAGTCGATCAGGGGGGTCAGATCGCTCGTCTTGCCTCCGTTCATCGGCGTGCACACCCGGCCCGCTTTCAGTGTGATCGACGTCGGCTTCGCATAGATCAGCCGCGACGGGTTGTCGAATGCGTTGGTCACCGTGAACAGGCTGTAGTGGTACGTGCTTGCAACCTGCAGGCCGGTGTCGTTGAGGGCGCCGGCGCCATGAGTCAGCACCGTGCCGTCCGCCGGGGTCCTCGGCACGTGGCTCCGGTTGCGCACGACCAGCACCTTCACGTAACGCGGCGGCGTTGGCGTCGTCCAGCCGATGTTCGCCCTGCTGCAGCCCGACGCCCCGTGCACGCCTCTGACGAACGGCGGGGCGAGCGACGCTCCCAGCAGCGCGACGTTCGCGGTCGCGGCGGCGTTGCTCGGGATACGCAGCGCGGCGCTCTTCGGCGCGATCTGCACCGGCCGGAACGTGATCTGGACGGTGCACGTTGCACCGGGGGCGACCGTCGTCCCCGAGCAGGCATCGCCGCCCGCCTTAAAGATGAAGCTGCGCCTGTTAATGCCGCCGATCGTCAGCGTGCCCACCTTCAGCGATGCCGAGGCGCTGGTGTTCTTGACGGTCACCTGCATCGTCGTACCCAGGGTGCCGTCCTGCTGCGCGGGAAAGGTCAGCGACGTCGGCGTGGTCTGCACGCCCGGGATGGTCGCCGTGCCGGTCAGGTTCGCGTCATGTGGGTTGTTCAGCCCGTCGTCCGCCACATGCAGGATCGCGTTGAAGACGCCGGCGGCCGTCGGCGTGAACGTGACGCTGACCGTGCAGGTGGCCCCGGCGGCGAGCGTCGCGCCGCAGGTCTGGGACGATTTCGCGAACCGCGCCGCGTCGGTGCCGGTGATCGTGATCCCCGAGATGTTCATCATGGCGTCGCCGGTGTTCTGGATCGACAGCGCCTGGGGGGCGGTGGTGTCGCCGATGCCGATCGCGAAGCTGAGGCCGGTCGAGGGCGTGAATGCGAGCTGCGGCTGCGTGCCGGTGCCCGAGACCTCGTAGGCCGCGATCGCCGGCGTGGCCGCGAACTGCACGCCTGCCGACGCCGCCCCGCTCACGGTCGGTGCGAAGGTGACGTCGAACGAGCAGTTGGCGCCCGAGAGGACGGTGCCGGTGCACGTATTGTTGGCGATCGAGAACTGCCCCGGGTTCAATCCGGTCAGCGTCGGGGAGCCCGAGAACACCTCGTTCTCCGGGCCGGGGTTGCTGACGGTCACCGTCGTTGCCGCAGAGGAGGATCCCACCGGCGTATCTGGGAACGTAAACGGCGAGGCGGGGGTCATGTCGACCGTCGGGTCGATCGTGGCCTGGGCGCTCTGTACGGCGAGCAACAGGCCAGCCAGGACGGTCAACACTGCTGCGAAACGGCGACGAGGGGTCATGGAGCTCCTGCAGTCAGATGGCCGGCGCGTCGTGGCGGCGTCGGCGCGTGATCACGGGGCGAAGCACCGCGATCCCGACCAGCACGAGCACGACGGGGACGGCCAGAGCGGCGATCACGGCCCACTCGCGGTAGCTGATGGACGACGAGGCGGCTGCGGCCTGCGGCCGGAGGTCGGGCGCGATTGGCGGGATCTCCGGTGTGTCGGTCAACGACTGCGCGTGGTGGTCGGCCGGGGGGCCGGCCGCCGTTGCGACCATCGGCTGCGGCGTCGTGTGAGGCTTCGGCTTGGCATGGTGCGCCGGCTTCTTGTGATGCGCCGGCGGGGAGCTGGTCGTGGAGGAGCTCGTCGAGCTGCTGCTGGGGGAGCTACTGCTCGAGCTCGAGCTGCTGCTCGAGCCGCCCGACCCGGTGCTGGGTGGCGGGGTGGTCGTCCCGCCCGATCCACCGCCGGAGCCGCTCCCCGATCCGCTGCCTCCAGGTGGGGGCGGTGGGGGTGGCGGCACGTCGGCCAGCGCAGGCACCGCCGCAACCAGCAGTGCGCCGACCACGAGCGGAACCGTCAGATGTTTCAGAGCCCCCATACTTCCTATGCCTCCGTACCGCGTTCCCCCGGGAACGCGGTGTGTTAGGTGTACCAGGTCCAGCGGCTTGGTGCCAGCGGCGGGCACAAAGCAGCTCAGAGCAAACCGCGGGCGCGAAGGTACGCGAGAACCCCGTCGCGCAGTCCCAGGGCCGCCCGATCCACGGTTCCGGTGCCCGCCAGAGCCCGGTCCTCGCCGGGGTTCGTCAGGAATCCGACCTCGGTCAGGATGGCCGGGACGTTCGACCAGTTGAAGCCGGTCAGGTCGGCGCGGGCGACCAGTCCGCGGTTGGGCCACCCCAACGATCCCACCAGCTTGGGGTGCACCAGCCGGGCGGCGAGCAGGCTGCGAGAGTAGATGTCGTCGGTCCAGCCACGGTGCCACGCCGGGTACAGCATCGATGTCCCGGCCTGGCTGTGATCGGTGGAGCCGTCGGCATGGATCCGCAGGAAGAGCGCCGCGTGGTTGTGGTTGGCGATCTGCGCGCGAGCGATGTTCCCCATGCTGACGCAGCAGGTGGTCGTCCGCGTCATCACCACCCGGATCCCGGCAGTCTGCAGCAGCGTGCGCAGGCGCAACGCGATCCGCAGGTTGACGGACGCCTCGGTCTGCCCGGTGACGACTCCATGGGTGCCGCCGCCGTCCTTGATCTTGAGCGTGTTCGATCCCGGCCCGATCGGCTCGAGGGAGGTGTTGGCGTACCGGTCGTGGCCCGGATCGAGCACAACCGTCACCTCCGGGGGAGACCCGGCGTGGCCGCTCCCGAGCGCATCCTCGTAACCGCCGCGCCGCGCGAGCTCCGTGCGACTGACGGCGTCGTCGACGTCTTCGCCGCCCTGGAGCGACAGTTCTTCTGGGCCGACACGGTTATCGTGACGCCAGATGCGCTGGAGCTCGACAGGGATGACGAGATTCTCGACGGCGAGATCGTGTCGTAGCGCGGCGCTGCTCGCCGCACTCTGCCTGCCGCTGATCGCGGCGAGCCCGGCCGGCGCGTACGTCGAGGCCGGCTCGGGCGGCCACGCCGGGTCTCCTCCGGAGGTGACGGTGGTGCTCGATCCGGGGCACGACCGGTACGCCAACGGCGCGCTCGAGCCGATCGGGCCGGGGTCGCGCACGCTCAAGATCAAGG
>DATLLN010000247.1:0-7918 GCA_035537835.1 Gaiellales bacterium | reverse complement strand
CGTCCGGTTCGACATGCCGCGGCTGGGCGACCTGACCGGTCTCGAGGGCGTCCACCTCCAGTGCCACATCGGCACCGACACCGTGTCGCTCACCCGCCTGGGCGCCCGGATGACCGGGTTGGACATCTCGCTGCCAGCCCTGGCGGAGGCACGCGCGCTGGCCGAGGCCGCGGGTGCGGACGCGACGTTCGTCGAGTCGGAGGTCTACTCGGCCGTCGAGGCGCTGGGCGCCGGGCGGTTCGACCTCGTCTACACCGGCGTCGGCGCCCTCTGCTGGCTGCCAGACATCCGCCGCTGGGCGGGGGTTGTCGCCGAGCTGCTGCGGCCGGGCGGCCGATTGCACATCCGGGAGGGCCATCCCGTGCTCTGGTCGCTGGCCGACGGGCGCGAGGACAAGCTGCTTGCGATCGAGCACCCGTACTTCGAGACCGCGGATGCCATCGTCTGGGACGAGGGCGACGAGGGGACGACCTACGTCGAGACGGACGTGGTCTTCTCGAAAAACGTCACCCACGAGTGGAATCACGGGCTCGGCCAGATCGTCACCGCGCTGTTGGACGCCGGCATGGAGCTGACGCTGCTCGAGGAGCACGACACCGTGCCATGGGAGGCGCTGCCCGGACAGATGGCCGACACCGGCGGCGGCGAGTGGCGCGTGGCCGACCGGCCCGAGCGCCTGCCCCACACCTACACGATTCAGGCGCGGAAGCGCTAGACGATCGCGCGCTCGCGCCGCGTCTCGGCGCGGCCGAACCGTGAGGCCGAGAGCGGGCTGACGTCGACGAAGGGCGCGCGGCCGAGCACCAGGTCGCGCAGGATCTCTCCGACCGCCGGGCTCTGGAGGAAGCCGTGCCCCGAGAAGCCGGTGCCGTAGACGAACCCGTCGACCTCCTCGGCGCGGCCGATCAGCGCGTTGTGGTCGGGGCTGACCTCGTAGAAGCCGGTCCAGCCTCCGGCGACGCCCATCTCCAGCATCGCCGGGGCGCGCCGCTCCATCACCTCGCCCACCCGCTCCAGCCAGTCGTCGCGCATCCGCTGGTCGAACCCCGGCGGCTGGTCGGGGTCGGCCATGCCGAACAGCAGGCCCGGCCCCTCCGGATGGAAATAGAAGCCGGTCGAGAAGTCCACCGTCATCGGCAGGCCGGGGGGCAGGTCGGGCACCGGCTCCGTGTACCAGACCGGGCGCAGCACGGGGGTGACGGGCAGGTCGACGCCTGCCATCGCGGCGACCTCGCGCGACCACGCGCCGGCCGTGCAGACCACGGTGTCGGTCTCGACAACGCCATCGTCCGTGATCAGCCCGGTGACCCGGCCGGCGGCGGTGCGGATTCCGGTCACCCCGACGCCGGTACGGATGACGGCGCCGCGCGCCCGTGCGCCGGATGCGTAGCCCTGGACGACCGACTCCGGGCTGGCGTGGCCGTCCAGCGCGCAGTACGTCGCGCCCAGCACGTCGTCAACGGAGACGATCGGCGAGCGCTCGCGGGCCTGCTCCGGAGATAGCCACTCGGTCGGCACGCCGTTTGCGCGCTGCAGCTCGGCGGTGCGCTGGAACAGCTCGACGTCGCTTTCGTCCGTGAGCAGGAAGAGGTAGCCGTCCTGATGCAGCCCGATGTCCCAGCCCGGCCGCTCCGCGAAGGACTCGAACGCGGCGATCGAGCGCAGCGCGATGGCGATGTTCAGCTCGTCGGAGAACTGGGCGCGGAAGCCGCCGGCGGCCCGCACCGTCGAGCCGCTGCCCAGCTCGGCCTGCTCCAGCAGCAGGACGTCGGAGACGCCCGCCTCGGCCAGGTGGAACGCGGCGCTGGTGCCGACGACGCCGCCGCCGACGATCACCACCGATGCGCGGTCGTCCCCCATGCGCGAGAAATGCTAGACGGGCAGCCGGGTGCCCGTCCCGGCCGCCTGGGCGGCGCGATACACCGCATCGGCGAACGCCGCGTCAAGCGAGCCGACGCCCAGGTTGCAGCAGACCACCAGGTCGCTCTCCAGCCCGTCGCGGGCGGCCTCGCCGACCGAGCCGTGCGGCTCCGCCCAGCCGGTGAAGTGGCCCTGCTCCTGGTACGAGCGGTACTGCGGCACGTCGTCCACCGCGAACAGCCCCGCGGCCGCGACCACGTCGCTGCGCACCAGGGCGTCGAAGTCGATCGGCAGCACCAGCGCCCGCTCGCCCAGCCATCCGCGCTCGACCACTGGACGGGGGTCGTCGACGATCGGGCCGGCCGTGATGACCACGCCGGCGCCTTCGACCGCGTCGCCCGGTGTGGCGCACGCGGTGACGGCGGCGCCGTCGAGCCGCGCCGGGTCGACGTCGTAGGCCGCCACCTCGGCGTCCGGGTTGAGCGCCCGCAGCACCTCCAGGTGGAACCGGCCCTGCTCGCCGAACCCCAGGATCGCGGCCCGCGACCAGCCGACCGGCGCCCAGCGCCGCACGCATGCGCCGCTCGCCGCCGCCGTGCGCACGGCGGTGATCTCGGCGGCGTCCATCATGCACAGCGGCAGACCGGTCGCCGCGTCGTTCAGCACCAGCAGCCCGGTGATGTACGGCAGGCCGAGCCCTTTGTTTGCGGGGTAGCCGGACACCCACTTGACGGCCGCCACATCGCGGTCGCGGAGGTACGCCGGCATCGCGTGGATGAACGAGTCGGGGCGGGGGTGCACGCCGGGCTTGGGCGGCAGCTCGACGCGGCCGTCGGCCATCGCGGCGTAGGTCTCGTCGACCAGGTCGACCATCTCCGTCCAGCCGGGCAGCAGACCGCGCACCTCGGCGCGCGTCAGGTAGGTGAGATCACCCATCGCGGCTCACCCTAGCGGCCCTTGCCGGGGCGGAGCGGTAGGCTCTCGCCATGTCGACGGTGCACCGCTCGGTCACCCCGCGCACCTGGTGCGACCTGCTCGACGGGCGCGACCTGGCGCCGCTCCCTTCCGCCGACCCGTGCCCGGTGGACGTCGCCATGTTCCGTTTCCCCGGGCTGCCCGAGCGGCTGGCGCTGCCGCCGCTGGACGCGCACTACATCTCGTTCACGCTGGCCGGCGCCCTGGACATCGAGCGCGACCTCGGGCGGGACGTCGAGCGCGCCCGCTTCCGGCCCGGGATGTCGCTGATCCTGCCCGCCGGCCGGGAGAACGCGTGGCGCTGGAACGGGGCAACCGACGAGCTGCACCTCTACGTCTCGCCGTCCTGGCTGGGCGAGGTCGGTGCCACGATCGGGGTCGCCGCGCCGGCGCCGGTCGAGCGCTTCGCGTTCGAGGATCCGCTGCTGCGCTCGCTCGCGCATGCGCTGCTCGACGAGCGGCGTGCGGGCGGCGTCGGCGGGCGCCTGTTCCGGCAGGCCCTGGCCGAGACGATCGCGCTGCGGCTGCTGCGCGAGCACTGCACCGTGCTGGCCGCGCCCCCGGTGCGCGCCGGTCTGGCGCCGTCGCAGCTGCGGCGGGTGCGCGACGTGGTCGAGCAGCGGCTCGATCGCGACCTGTCGCTGGAGGACCTGGCCGCGGCGGCCGGGCTGTCTCGCGCCCACTTCGCGCGCTCGTTCCGCGTCGCCACGGGCCAGACGCCGTACGCGTACCTGCGCGAGCGGCGCGTCGCCCGGGCGCGCGACCTGCTGGCCGGCTCGGCCCGCCCGGTGGTCGAGATCGCCGGGCTGACCGGCTTCCGGTCGCAGAGCCACCTCGGCAGGGTGTTCAAGAACGCCACCGGACTGACGCCGGCCGAATACCGCCGGCACGTTCGCGGCTGACCCGCAGCACGCAGATGCCAGGCGCGGCACCGGCGTGCCATCGCGGGCCGCGTCGGCGCGCGAGCATCCGGTCATGGACTTCGAGCCGAAGATGTGGGGCGACGTCGAGTTCGACGGCCTGGGGTACGAGTTCGATCCGGTCTGGTTCCTGACCGACGAGGACCGCGCCCTCGAGAAGGAGATCATCGACGCCTGCCAGCGGGTGATCCGGCCGCTGGCGATCGAGGCCGACAGGACGGGTGAGTACCCACGGGCCAGCGTCGACGAGCTCGGCCGGCTGCGGCTGCTGGCGATGATCGCCCCCGAGGACTACGGCTGCCGCGCGTCCAGCCACACCCAGGTGCTGATGGCGACAGAGGCGATCGCCCGCTACGGCTGCCCGTCGACGGCGATCATCTTCATGATGCACCTGGTGGCGGTGGCCGGCCTGGTGTTCCGTGCGCATGGCAACCCGGAGATCGAGTCGCTGCTGCGGCGGATGGACCCCGAGGCGCTGATCGGCACCGCGTCGTACACCGACCCCGAGACCGGCGGCCACTTCTGGTACCCCAAGACGTCGGGCGCCGAGCGCGTCGCCGATGGCTGGCACGTGCGTAAGACGGCGGCCTTCACCACCTCCAGCGGCTTCGCCGACTGGTACCTGACCCAGACCACGAGCCCCGACTTCGCCGGTGACTACGCCGACCTCAGTGTGTTCCTGCTGTATCCCGACGAGGTGCAGGGCAACCCCGGCACCTGGGATGCGATGGGGATGCACGCGAACCAGTCGGCCCCGGTCGAGATCGACGCCGTGATCCCGGAGGACCGGATTGTCGGCTGGCCGGGCGACGGCGCGCGGTCGAACGACGAGGCGATCGACCCGCTGGCGTTCCTCCAGTACGCCGGCGCCTACAACGGCGTCGCGATGGCCTGCCTGGACGTCGCCCGCCGCCACGCGCTGCGCCGGGCGCACGCCCAGTACGGCCGCCGGATCGCCGACTACGCGACGTCGCAGGACGCGTACGGCCGCGCGCTGTGCGAGGCGCAGGCATCGCGGCTGTTCGCCTACGGCCTGGCCAAGGCGCTGGACGATGCCACGGACGGCGGCGACTGGACGATGTACCGCAGCAACCCCGACGCGGCGCCGCGCGCCGCGTTCACGTCGTGGGGCCTGGAGGCCAAGGTGCTGGCGGCCGGCCTCGCCAGCCGGGTGTCCGACTCGATGCTCCACCTGTGCGGTGGCCGCGGCTACACGCGGGCGGCCGAGATCGAGCGGCTGGTGCGCGACGCCAAGGCCGGCTGGGTGATGGCGCCGTCGAACGAGGTCTCGCAGCAGATCGTCGGCCGCTGGGCGCTGCTCGGATCCGACGCGGTCGACTGGTGGAACCAGAAGGTCGACGAGCGGGCGCTGCGCAACGAGCTCGGCAAGCTGAACGACGAGGAGAAGCGGCGGCTGGTGGACGAGCTCTCGGGCGAGCTCGCCGAGGCCGGCGCCTGACCCCAGGAGGATCGATGGAGACAAGCCTGCCACCCCGATCGGACGACGTCACCTACGACCCGCCGGTGCTCGGCCACCTGGGGATGAAGCCGGAGCTGGTCGTCCGCGAACCGACGGACGAGCGGGTGTGGGTCGAGATCGAGCCCAACGTCTGGTTCCGGCCGCTGTTCTTCGACATGAACAACGGGTCGCACGGCGAGGTGCTGCGCGTCCGCCGCGGCGGGGTGCTCTCCCGGCACCGCCACCCGTCGCCGGTCCACGGCTTCGTGATCAAGGGCAGCTGGCATTACCGCGAGCACTCGTGGACGGCGTCCGAGGGCTCGTACGTGTTCGAGCCGCCGGGCGAGATCCACACGCTGACGGTGGACGACGACTGCCCCGAGATGCAGACGGTGTTCGTGATCTGCGGCCCGGTGCTGTACATCGACGACGAGGACAAGGTCGTTCACGTCGAGGACAACGTCGGCCTGATCGAACTGTGCCGCGAGACGTACGAGTCGTGCGGCCTGGGCGCGGACTACGTCGACCAGTTCATCCGCTAGGCGCTACTTCTTCGCGTCGACGGCTCGCCGCAGCTGCTCTTTGTTCATCGAGGAGCGGCCCTTGATGCCGCGCTGCTTCGCCTCGTTGTAGAGCTGGTCGCGGGTGCGGCCCTTCTCGCGGTTCGTGCCCGACCGCAGGCCGCCGCGCCGCGACGACGACATGTCGCTGGTCGAGCTGCGCGAGGCGGTCTTGGTCTGGCCCTTCTGCGCGCGCTCCTTGTTGACCGTCCGTGCGGCGATCTCCTTCGCCCGCCTGGTCGGCTCGCCCTGATCCTTCTCTGACTCGACGATGTGCTCGTACTTGCGCTCCTGCTTGTCCGTCCACTGGCGGGGCATGGAGATCCTCCTCTCGGTCGGGTTCTGCCCGGTCATGTACCCGCCTGCGGGAAATGTGAATCGCCATGTCGATCCGGGAAGGGCTCGTTCGACGTGCTAGAAGAACCCCGGGGCGAAAGGGCCCCCAGACGAAGGAGTCGAGATGCGTGTGATGGTAATGGTCAAGGCGAACGAGGACAGCGAGGCGGGCGTGATGCCGAGCACCGAGCTGCTGACGGCGATGGGCGAGTACAACGAGGAGCTGGTCAAGGCCGGCGTGATGCTGGCGGGCGAGGGCCTGCATCCGAGTTCGAAGGGCAAGCGGGTGCGCTTTTCGGGCACCGACCGGTCGGTGGTCGACGGGCCGTTCGCGGAGACGAAGGAGCTGATCGCGGGCTTCTGGATCCTCCAGGTCAAGGACATGGACGAGGCCGTCGAGTGGGTCAAGCGCTGCCCCAATCCGATGGAGGGTGACTCCGAGATCGAGATCCGCCGGGTCTTCGAGGCCGAGGACTTCGGCGATCAGCTGACGCCCGAGCTGCGCGAGCAGGAGCAGCGCCTGCGCGAGCAGACCGAGGCGCCCCGATAGGTGGCAGAGCCGGCGACCAACCGGGCGATCGAGGCCGTCTGGCGGATCGAATCCGCCCGGTTGATCGCCGGCCTGACCAGGATCGTCCGTGACGTCGGGCTGGCGGAGGACCTCGCCCAGGACGCGCTGGTCGCGGCGCTCGAGCGGTGGCCGCGGACCGGTGTTCCCGACAACCCGGGCGCCTGGCTGATGGCCGCCGCGAAGTTCCGGGCGATCGATGCGATGCGACGCGACGCGACGTTCGAGCGCAAGCGCGAGCAGATCGGCCGTGAGCTCGACCGCCGGGCGGAGCCTCCCGACCTGGCCGCGGGCATGGACGCCGTCGGCGACGACCTGCTCGGCCTGGTGCTGATGACGTGCCACCCGGTGCTGTCCACGGACGCCCGGGTGGCGCTCACGCTGCGGCTGTTCGGCGGCCTGACCACGGAGGAGATCGCCCGTGCGGTCCTGGTACCCGAGGCCACGGTGCAGCAGCGGGTGGTGCGGGCCAAGCGGACGCTGGCCGAGGCCCGGGTGCCCTTCGAGATCCCCCGCGGCGACGAGCTGTCGGCCCGGCTGCCGGCGGTGCTCGAGGTGATCTACCTGGTGTTCAACGAGGGCTACTCGGCGACGGCCGGCGAAGACTGGGTGCGGCCGGGGCTGTGCGAGGACGCGCTGCGGATGGGCCGCGTGCTCGCCGGCCTCGTGCCGCGCGAGCCCGAGGCGCATGGGTTGGCGGCACTGATGGAGCTGCAGGCGTCGCGGCTGGGCGCAAGGGTGGACGCGGGTGGGGAGCAGGTGCTGCTGCTCGACCAGGATCGCTCGCGCTGGAACCGGCTGCTGATCGGACGCGGCCTGGCCGCCCTCGAACAGGCGGAGCGGCTGTCCGGCGCGCTCGGCCCCTACACGCTGCAGGCCGAGATCGCGGCCTGCCACGCCCGCGCGCGGACCGGCGATGAGACGGAGTGGGTGCGGATCGCGGCGCTCTACGACGCGCTGGCCCAGGTCACCGGATCACCGGTCGTCGAGCTGAACCGGGCGATGGCGGTCGCCATGGCGTTCGGGCCCGAGTCGGGCCTCGAGATCGTCGACGGGCTGAGCGACGAGCGGTCGCTGCAGACCTACCACCTGCTGTGGAGCGTGCGCGGCGATCTGCTCTCGCGGCTGCACCGGCATGCCGAGGCCGCGCGGGCGTTCGATCGTGCCGCGGAGCTCGCCCGCAGCGACCGCGAGCGGGACGTCCTCGCCGGACGTTCAGCGCACAGCCGTGCTTGCGCGG
>DATLLN010000246.1:0-2032 GCA_035537835.1 Gaiellales bacterium | reverse complement strand
GATGAGGGCGAAGGCGTGCAGCAGCTCGAGGGCGGCGCCGGCGTCGCACAGGCGCGGATCAGCAGGGTCGCTGCCCGCACCGACGGCTCCCCAGAAGCAGAACGACGGGCGGAGGCGCTTGCCGCCGCGCTGCACGAAGCGGCGGAGCTCGGCGAAGAGGCAGCCCAGCTCGGGCTGCTCCTGCGTCCACCGGCCGCACTCGTCGTCCAACAACTCGAGGATGCGGCCCTCGACGAGGCGGATGGGATCGGCTTCAAGGGTGGCGGTCGCACCGCGAACCAGCATGGCCGACATTTAACACTAAAATGGTTCTGATGCCCTACGCGGTCCCATGCGCAGCTTCCAGTACCTGATCGTGCTGGGGCTCTGCCTCGCTATCACGCTGCCCCTCGAGCTCGTCGTGGGGGCGCGCGTCTGGCGTCGGCCCCGCCGCTTGGCCAAGGCGGTCTTACCGCCGCTCGCCATCTTCCTCGTGTGGGACGTGTGGGCGGCGGCCACCGATCAGTGGCGGTTCAGCCCGTCGTTGACGACCGATCTGCGCCTCCCGTACGGGGTGCCGATCGACGAGGTGCTCTTCTTCGTGGTCGTGCCGATCTGCGGGTTGCTCACGCTCGAAGCCGTCCGGACCCTGGCGAAGCGGCGCGACTGATGCCGCTGTACCCGCTCTTGTCGGTCTTGGCGGCCGTGGCCGTCGTGCTCGCCGAACGCTGCTGGCTGCGCACGGGGTTGTTCCGGGACCGCACGTACTGGATCGCACTCGCCATCGTCTTCGCCTTCATGATCCCGGTCGACGGCTGGATGAGCAAGACGTCCGACCCCATCGTGATCTACGACCCCGACGTCCTCTCGGGCCTCCGGTTCCCGTGGGACATCCCGGTCGAGGAGTTCGTCTACGCGTTCGCCCTCCTCACCCTCACGATGCTGCTGTGGGAACGGGCGGCCCGGCGTTGACCGCTGCACTGGTGGCGCTGGCGGCGTTCGTCGGGATGGAGCTGGTCAGCTACCTGATGCACCGGTTCGTCATGCACGGCCCGGGACGAGCCATCCACGCCGATCATCACCGGCCGGCCGAGGGTGGTTTCGAACGCAACGATCTCTACCCGGCGTCGTTCTCGTTGCTCGCCGTCACACTGTTCGTGCTCGGCACGGGGATTCCCGGCCTGCGACTGCTGGTCGCCGCCGGCATCGGCATGACGGCATACGGGCTCGCCTATGTGTACGTGCACGAGGTGTACGTGCACTGCCGACTGCCGCTGCCGCGCCAGGGCGGCCGCTACGTCGCATGGCTGGAGCGCCAGCACCGCATCCACCACCTCTACGGCGGCGAGCCCTACGGCATGCTGTTGCCGGTGGTGCCCAGGGCACTGCGCGAGCGCGCTGCCGGCGACCGGCGGGAGCCGTTCATCCGCACGGCCAGCACGCGCGACAGCCGCGATCGGTTGTAGCGCTGCGACACGATGCACGGACCGTTGACCACGACCGCATAGGCGACCATCGCCGGCCACAGTGCGGGCGGGTTCCAGAGCGCGAACAATGGGAGGGGCGCGATGGCCAGCCAGTGGCCGAGCTCCGCCCGCCGGGTCTCGCGGCGGTAGCGCTCGAGCTGCTCGGTCGTGGTGCGACCGAGGGCACGCTTGTCGAAGCCGCCGCTGAACACGGCGCCGCCCTCCGGCAGCCAGCGCTTCCAGCGGGCCACGCCGAGACGCTCGCGGTAGAAGCGACCGCCCCGTTCCCAGGGGCGCTCCTGGAGCAGCCAGCCGTCGGTGGCGAACCGGGCCGTCGGCAGGCGGTGCACGAGGTACCCGGCGCCCGCCTGCACGGCACACCACGCGGCGGCGTCGACGGCGATGGCGGCGCCGAGCTCGCGGGCGAGCTTCAGCTTGTCCTCACCGACGTCGATGGCGACCACCTCGAGTCCCATGGCGCGGGCGTATTGCACCGCCAGGTGACCGAGCCCGCCGACACCGCTGACGGCGACCCACTGTCCCGGCCGCGCCTCGGTCTCCTTGAGGCCCTTGTAGGTCGTCACGCC
>DATLLN010000245.1:0-2364 GCA_035537835.1 Gaiellales bacterium | reverse complement strand
ACGCCGGATCGACTGACGCCGAGAGTGGCCGCGGAGACCGAGGTGGTGGCAGCCGACATGTTCGACGCGGCGTCGCTCGAGCGGGCGCTGGCCGATGTGGACATCGCTTACTACCTCGTCCACTCGATGGGCTCGGACGGGGAGTTCGAGGAGCGCGACCGGACGGCGGCCGAGCTGTTCGCCGCCGCCGCCAGCGACCAGAGCGTCAGCCGGATCGTCTACCTGGGCGGGCTGGGTCACGGTGCCGGGCTGTCGTCGCACCTGGAGAGCCGCCAGGAGGTCGGCCGGATCCTGGCCGCCAGCGGCGTCGAGACGATCGAGTTCCGCGCGTCGATCGTGATCGGGTCGGGCAGCCTCTCCTTCGAGATGGTGCGGGCGCTGGTCGAGCGGCTGCCGGTGATGGTCACGCCGCGCTGGGTGCGGACGCCGACGCAGCCGATCGCGATCGAGGATGTCGTCGCCTACCTGGCCGCTGCGCTCGACCTGCCGGCCGGCGGGAGCCGCGTCTACGAGATCGGCGGCGCCGACGTCGTCTCCTACGGCGAGCTGATGCGCGAGTACGCCCGACAGCGCGGCCTGCGGCGGACGATGATCGAGGTGCCCGTGCTGTCGCCGCGGCTGTCCAGCCTCTGGCTGTCGCTGATCACGCCGCTCTACGCCCAGGTCGGCCGCAAGCTGGTGGACGGCGTCCGCAACGAGACGCTGGTGTCCGACGACGCCGCACGGCGGGACTTCGACATCGTCCCGCGCGGCGTGCGCGAGGCGATAGAGCGCGCACTGCGGTTTGAGGACCGGGAGTTCGCCGAGACCCGGTGGTCGGACGCCGGGCAGCCGCGTCCCGGGCTGGCGGGCAACGAGCCCGGCCCGCGCATGATCGATTCCCGCGTCGCCCACGTACCGTGCCTGCCGGCGCAGGCGTTCGCACCGATCGGCCGGATCGGCGGACGCTCCGGGTGGTACGCGGCCGACCGGCTGTGGGAGCTGCGTGGGCTGGTCGACCAGCTGTTCGGCGGCGTCGGGCTGCGCCGCGGCCGGCGCGACCCGGAGGTCCTCGCGCCCGGCGACACGCTGGACTTCTGGCGGGTCGAGGTGTTCGAGCCCGGCCGGCTGCTGCGGCTGGCCGCCGAGATGCGTCTTCCCGGCCGGGCCTGGCTGCAGTTCGAGGTCACGCCCGACCCCGACGGCGGCTCGAGCATCCGCCAGACGGCCGAGTTCGATCCGATGGGCGCCTCGGGTCGGGCATACTGGTACGGCCTCTATCCTTTTCACGCGCTGATCTTCCGGCGGATGATCCGAGCGATCGCCCGGCAGGCGATGTCGCCGCCGCCGAGAACACCACCACATCCCGTCGACTGACCCGGGAAGGATGCGATGAGAGACGTCACCTACACAGCACCGACCACCGCCGTCGACCGCGATGTCGTCGCCGAGTTCGCCGGGCGCGTCTACGGCTGGGTTGCCGGCGGCCTGTTCCTGTCCGGCTTCACCGCCTGGGCGGTCTACTCCGACGCCTCGCGGCTGCAGTCCGCCGAGGACCACCTGCTGCTGTGGATCCTCGCGCCGTTCGTGCCGCTGCTGATCCTGATGTTCGGCGCGCAGCGGATGTCCCCGCCGCTGTCGGCCATCACCTACCTCGCGTTCTGCGCGCTGGAGGGCGTCGGCCTGGGCGTGATCGTGTCCTACTACGCGTCGGAGTCCGTCGCGCTCGCGCTCGTGGCGACGGCCGGCGTGTTCACGACGATGGCCGTGATCGGCACCGTCACCAAGCGCGACCTGACCAGCATGGGCGGGTTCCTGCTGGTCGCGCTGATCGGGCTGATCATCGCCAGCTTGGCGAACCTGTTCTTCGCCAGCAGCGCGCTGACGTGGGTGATCACCTACGCCGGCGTCGCGATCTTCATGGGCCTGACCGCGTACGACGCGCAGAACGTGAAGAAGCAGGCGATGGCCGGGAACACCAGCTGGGGCAGCTCGCTGATGTGCGCCGTCGGCCTGTACCTCGACGCGCTCAACCTGTTCCTCTTCCTGCTGCGCATCTTTGGCAGGAACTGACGCCGACCGCCCGCTGAGCGGCGCGGTCTGCGTCGTCGCCGGGGCGACCCGGGGCGCGGGCCGCGGGATCGCCGTGGAGCTGGGAGCGACCGGCGCCACGGTGTATGCGACCGGCCGCAGCGTCCGCGGTAATCCCTCGCCGATGGCGCGGCCGGAGACGCTGGAGGAGACGGCGGAGCTGATCGACGCGGCCGGCGGGCGCGGGATCGCCGTGCGCTGCGACCACACGGATGCCGCGCAGGTCGCCGAGCTGGCGGCGCGGATCCGCGAGGAGCAGCACGGACGGCTGGACGTGCTCGTCAACGACATCTG
>DATLLN010000244.1:0-2869 GCA_035537835.1 Gaiellales bacterium | reverse complement strand
CCCGTCCGCGGCCGGGGATGCCCGCTGGGTGGCCCTGCGGGTACCAGTCTCGGCGGTGCCTGCCCGCGCAGGGTCAGCTCGAGCGCCCACAACGCCTTCTGCGACTGGTGTTCTGGAGACACGGACGGCAATCGCCGCCCGACTCACTGGAAGGCAGTCAACACATGTCTGTGCAAGCCTCTGTGCAAGCCGGAGTCAAGCCGCTCGCAGGCCGGGTCGCGGTGATCACCGGCGCGTCGAGCGGTATCGGCGAGAGCGCGGCCGAACACCTGGCCGGACTCGGAGCGACCGTCGTCGTCCTGGCCCGGCGCGCCGAGCGGCTGCGCGAGCTCGTCGCCCGGATCGAGAAGGACGGCGGACACGCCCTGGCGCTGACCGTCGACGTCACCGACGCCGCGGCCGTCCAGGCGGCGGCCGATCGGGTCGCCTCCGAACTGGGCGGCGCCGACCTGCTCTTCAACAACGCCGGCGTCATGCTGCCGGCGCCCGTCGAGGAGCGCGCGACCGAGCAGTGGCAGCGCCAGATCGATCTCAACATCACGGGTCTGATGAACGCGATCGGCGCCTTCACGCCGCAGCTGGTCGCCGCGGCCGCCGAACGAGGCGTCGCCGACCTGATCAACACGTCGTCGATCGCCGCGCAGAACATCTTCCCGAACTTCGCCGTCTACTCCGGCACCAAGGCGTACGTCACCCACCTGTCCCGGCACCTGCGCGCAGAGCTCGGCCCGAAGAACGTCCGGGTGTCCGCGCTCGAGCCGGGCATCGTGGGCACCGAACTGCAGAGCCACGTCACCGACGAGGGCGCGCTGCATTGGCTCGACGGCTCGAAGCAGTCCATGGAGTGGTTGACCCCGGACGACATCGCGCAGGCGGTCGGCTTCATCGCCGTCCAGCCGCCCCGGGTCAACTTTCAGCAACTCACGATCATGCCGACTGCTCAGACCAGCTGAATGCGCTGCAGCCATTCGGTGACCAAGGCTCCGAACAGTGCGGGCTGCTCGATCTGGAGGTTGTGACCGGCGACGTCGAGCACGGCGTACGTCGCGCGCGGGTAGTGGGGGAGCAGGCCCCACTGGTCCGCGTACCCCGTCACCGCGTCCTGCCGGCCGCACACCACGAGGGACGGTCCGTCGTACGGCGGGCCGCTCTCGGGGGCCGTGGTCAGCGCCCAGTTCTTCTGGATCCGCTCGAGCGCGGCCGTGTCGGCGACGGCGAGCCCGGGCGCGACGTCCGAACGGTACGCCGCCAGGGTGGCCGCCGACTGCACGACGGCCAGCTCCGTGAAGTCCTCGCCCTCGGTCAGCGATTCGAGCACGCCGGGCTCGGTCCGCAGCACGGCGTGCTCGGGCAGCACACGGTCCTTGTGCCAGAGCGTGCCGACCGGGCAGATCAGCCCGAGGCCGAGGATCTGCCCGGGCCGCTCGGCGACCAGGCCGCGGGCGAGGTAACCGCCGTACGACTCGCCGATCAGCAGGAACGGCTCGTCGCCGATCTGCTCGTCGATGAACGCGCGGACCGCCGCCATGATGCCGTCCGAGCTGTCGATGTCGCCGGCGGAGGACTGCCCCATGCCGGGCAGGTCCGGGTAGAGCCGGCGGTAGCCGGGGAGCTGGGTGAAGATCGGCTCGAGGCAGCCGGTCATCAGTCGGTGGTCCGGAGTCCAGCCGTGCAGAGCGAGGACGGGTACGCCGTCGCCGACGGACACATGGTGCAGGGTCATGGGGGAAGTTGTAGCAACCCGCGCCGACAGTTTTAGAGTCACACCATGGCCCGTCGCTCAGCACTCCCTTCCGTCCCAGATGCCAATGTCCTCCGTGCCCGCCTGGACCGCGCCCGCGAGGCCGCGGCCGGCACCGGTCTGGTGATCGCGCCGGGCTCGGACCTGCGCTACCTGATCGGTCAGCCGGGCGGCTCGTTCGAGCGCCTCACCGCCCTGGTGATCGCGGCCGACGGCGCCCCGGCACTCGTCGTGCCGAAGCTCGAGGCCCCGGCGTTCGAGAGGATCGCGGACCTCGGCGTCGACATCGTCACGTGGGTGGACGGCGTCGACCCGTACGGCCTGGCCGCGGAGCGGCTGAGCGGTGCCGACCGGGTCGCGATCAGTGACTTCACGCCGGCGCTCCACGTGCTGGGGGTCCGCGACGCGCTGCCGAAGGCCGAGCAGGTGCTCGCCGGGCCGATCGTCCGTGAGCTGCGGATGCGCAAGGACGCCGCCGAGATCGACGCACTGCGGAAGGCCGGCGCGGCGATCGACCGCGTGCACGCCCGGGTCGGTGAGTGGTTGCGTCCGGGCCGGACCGAGGCCGAGGTCGGCGCCGACATCGCGGCCGCGATCGTCGCGGAAGGCCACGCCGAGGCCGACTTCGTGATCGTCGCCGCCGGCCCGAACGGCGCGAGCCCGCACCACGCGCTGTCCGACCGGGTGATCGAGGCGGGCGACGTGGTGGTCGTCGACATCGGCGGCCCGGTTGCCGAGGGCTACAACTCCGACTCCACCCGCACCTACGCCGTCGGCACGCCGCGGGACGCCGACGTCGCCGCGACGTACGCCGTCCTGCAGGAGGCGCAGCAGGCCGCGGTGGACGCGGTTCGGCCGGGCGTGACCGCGGAGTCCATCGACGCGGCCGCGCGGGACGTCATCGCAGCCGCGGGGTTCGGTGACTACTTCATCCACCGGACGGGCCACGGCATCGGCCTGGACGTGCACGAGGAGCCGTACATCGTCGCCGGCAACGACCTGCCGCTGGAGGAAGGTATGGCGTTCAGCGTCGAGCCGGGCATCTACCAGCCGGGCCGTTGGGGTGCACGGATCGAGGACATCGTTGTGGTCACCGACGACGGTGTCGAGCCGATGAACCAGCAGCCG
>DATLLN010000243.1:0-3292 GCA_035537835.1 Gaiellales bacterium | reverse complement strand
CCAGCGTCCTCGTCCTCGGCCTGTCCGTGCGGATCAGCCGGAGGACGACGGCCGAGGCCATCCGTTCGGTCGGCAGCTACGGGTATGGTGCGGAGCCGGTCGTTCCGGCGCGCACCCGGAGTTCCGGAAACCCGGCGCTCGAGCGCTCGTTCGCCTCGGTCGCCCGTCACTTCACGCCGGACGACTACGAGAGCCGTCTCAAGCTGCGGCTGGTCCAGGCCGGGATGTACGACGTACGCCCTGCGCGCTTCCTGATGCTGCGCGTTCTGGCGGCGATGGTGCTGGCCACGGTCGGGCTGCTCTATGCAAGTGGATCCGACAACCGTCTGTTGGCGCTGGCCGTGGTTGTCGCGGCGCCCGTGCTCGGGTGGCTTCTGCCGGATCCGATGCTCTCGGCGCGGATCACCCGCCGGCTCGAGCAGATCGAGCGTGATGCGGCCGACTTCATCGACCTGCTCGCGATCACGGTGCAGGCCGGCCTCGGGCTCGACCAGTCGATGAAGATCGCCGCCGAGAAGCTTCCCGGCCCGCTGGCCGACGAGGTGCGGCTGATGCTGAACGAGATCCGGGTGGGCCAGAGCCGCCAGGAGGCCCTGCGCAGGCTGGGCGAGCGCGCCGACACGCCGACCGTGCGGTCGTTCGCACGGACGATGGCCCAGGGCGAGTCGATGGGCGTCTCGATCGGACAGACCCTGAAGGCGCTGGCGATCGACGCTCGCGCTCGTAAGAAGGCCCGCGCGGACGAGCTGGCGCAGAAGGCGCCGGTGAAGATGGTGTTCCCGCTTGCGATCTGCTTCTTCCCGGCGATCCTGATCATCACCGCCGGCCCGGGAATCATCGCGATCATGAACACCCTGGGCGGCTGACCACCGTCAGCGCATCATGCTGCGCAGCGGGCCCTGAGCCAGCTTGATCACCCAGATCACGGTCAGGAAGAGGTAGCCCAGCGCCACCAGCACGAGCGCCAGCGCGGCCAGCCGCGCCATGGGCCAGCCGGTGCCGATCATTGCGTCGGAGACGATCGGCGCGGCCACCGTGCTCGCAGCGAAGGCGACGCCCAGGTGGATGCCGGTTCGCATCAACTCAGCGGGCGTCAGCCCGGGGAACCGCACGTCGACCCAGAGGGCGAGCACGGCGGTCGCGATCACGAACAGCACTGGGGCCAAGGAGCCGATCTCCTTTCGCGGAACCGAGCATATCGCGCAATCGACCGAAGGGTCTAATCAACGGCGATCGTTGAAAGCCGAATCAGCTTTCGCGAACGTTCGTTGCCATCGCAACACGCGTCCCCAGGCCCAGCTCCTGGGCGCGGCGCAGCGCCAGGCTGCCCACGGCGATGTCGCTGATCGCGAACCCACGGTGCCAGAACACGATCAGCTGGTCGTCGCGCTCCCGACCCGGCTTCGCGCCGGCGACGATCTCGCCGATCTCCGCGTACACGTCGTCGCGGGTCAGCCGCCCGTCGCGGATCAGCGTGAAGTACTGACCGTGCTCGGAGCCGGCCGCCTGCCGCCAGTCATCGACGACGAACCGGTCGGCGATCAGCGGCAGCTGCGGATCGGTCGACCGCACCGCGCCGTACGGCATAACCAGGGCCCCGGGCTCGAGCCACCGGTTCTCCAGGATGGTTCGCTCCTCGGACAGGCGCGACGCGTCGACGACGATGTCCGCGCCGGCAACGGCCGTCTCGACGTCCGCGACGGCCACCACCTGCTTGCCCAGCACCCCGCTCATCTCGGCGGCGAACCGCTCTCGCGACTCCGGCCGCCGGCTGGCCACGCGGATCTCGTCGAGGTCGTACAGGTGGTCGAGGTAGCGGAGGTTGTACCCGGCAGTGCCGCGCGCGCCGATGTGGCCGAGCACCGTGCTGGTGCGGCGCGCCAGATGCTTGGCGCCGAGGGCGGTGACGGCGCCGGTGCGCATCCACGTCAGCTCGGTGGCATCCATGATCGCCATGGGCGTGCCCGTTTCCGCCTGATAGAGCGTCAGCAGGGCGAGCTCCGACGGGAGGTCGTGCCGGTAGTTGTTGACGTAGTCGCCGATCACCTTGACGCCGGCGAAGCCGAACGCCGGGACGTACGCCTTGAGGATGTTGAAGTGCCCCTGGAACTGCTCCTCGACCGACAGGTGATCCTTCGGCGGCATCACGACCTCGCCCAGGCCGTGGGCGCGGAGGCCCTGCTCGACGGCATCGAGCACCTCGGCCGGCTGGAGGTCGAGCGAGCAGATGTCGTCCGCGCTCAGGAACAGCAGGTCGAGCGAGCGGCCGGTCACGCGAGCCAGGCGGCCACGATCCGCCGCAGTTCCTCCGGTGCCTCCTGCACGGGCCAGTGGCCGCACTCGGGGATCAGACCGAGCGTCGCGTGGCGGATCCCGCCGGCGATCGGTCGCGCCTGGGCCGGCCCACAGATCAGGTCGAGCTCGCCCGCCACGATCAATGCCGGGGCGGCGATCTGCGGGAGCAGCGGCCGCAGGTCGATGGTCTGGTAGAGGCCGTTCTCCCAGGCCTTCGACGCAGCGAGGTCGCTGCGCAGGTCGCCGCGAAGAGCGTCGATCGCCCGGGCGACGTCGGGCCGGTCGGGGTACGCGAAGTACAGCGGCAGCGCGGCGCTGAACAGCTCGTCCACGACGGCCGGGTCGTCCGCGGCGAGCACGCGCTCGGTCCAGCTGTCCCAGGCGTCCCGCGCGCGGGGATACCAGTCGGAACCGGCGTGACGGCTGACCGCCGCCTCCATCTCGGCCGCAGCGTCGCCGCCGCCTGCCTCGTCGACGTCGGTGCCGAAGCCGAACGGGGCGAGGGCCACCGCCCGCGTTACGGCGTCGGGGAGCAGGGCCGCGTAGGTGAGCGCGGTGGTGGCACCGAACGAGTGGCCGACCACCGTCAGCGGCGGCAGGCCGAGCGCGCCGCGCACCTCGTCGTAGAAGACGACGTGGCCCTCGGGCGAGTACTGGGCCGGGTCGTCCGGCGCCGTGGAGCCACCCGAGCCGTGCGGGTCGATCAGGTAGCTCCGCCAGACACCGGCGAACAGCTCCGCGGTCGACCGCATGTAGCCGGCGGCCAGACCCGGTCCCCCGGCCAGCATCAGGGCCGGCTCGCCCTCGCCGATCACCTCGTACGTGGCCCGGCGGCCGCCGGGCAGCTCGACGGTCTGCGTCACGACCCTGACCCTATCGGGTCTACCCGCTGCTACTGCAGCTTCCGCGCGACGTCTACCGCCGCGAGACGCGCGTGACGGTGCATGGCAGCGTGCACAACGAGCTCGCCGACGGCGGCTTCGCGCGCCATGACGAC
>DATLLN010000242.1:0-4284 GCA_035537835.1 Gaiellales bacterium | reverse complement strand
CAGGTCGTCCGCACGTTCGCGCCGGGATTCGGGTTCAGCGTCTGGGTGACGACCACCTTCTCCCGCCGCGTCGCCAGGCGGGCGACGAGGCACGCGTCTGCCGCCGCGGTCATGCCGTCGTAGCACGACGCGTTCGAGACCTGCATCCCGGTCATCTCGCAGATCGCCGTCTGGTACTCGAAGATCGCCTGCAGCACGCCCTGGCTCATCTCCGGCTGGTACGGCGTGTACGCGGTCAGGAGCTCCCCACGCTGCATCATCATGTCGACCACCGCGGGCACGTAGCGGTCGTACATCCCGGCGCCCAGGAAGGACAGCTCGCGGCCCGTGTCGACGTTGCGCGACGCCAGCTCCGTCATGTGGGCGACCAGCTCGGACTCGGTCAGCGCCGCCCCCACGTCCAGCGCCCGGCCCAGCCGCAGGCTCTCGGGGATGTCGGCGAACAACTCGGCCAGCGAGCCGACGCCGATCCGCTCCAGCATCACCTGGAGGTCGCGCTCGGTCAGCGAGGTGAAGCTCACAGCGCGTCCACGAACGCCTGGTAGGCGTCCGCATCCATCAACGTGTCGACCTCGGACGGATCGCTGAGCCGCACCTTGATCAGCCACCCCGCGCCGTACGGGTCGTCGTTAACCGTACTCTCGTTGCCGTCCAGGGCATCGTTCGTCTCCACCACCTCGCCGGACAACGGCGCGATCAGCGTGGACACGGCCTTGGTCGACTCGAGCTCGCCGTACTCGCCGTCCTTCGAGATCTCCTCACCGGCCGTGGTCGGGCTGAAGTACACGACCTCGCCGAGCGAGTCCTGCGCGTACCAGGTGATCCCGAACGTGGCGACGTCCCCCTCGACCCTCGCCCAGTCGTGGGCCTCGTTGTAACGCAGATCGGCGGGGTAGGTGGCGTCGCTCATGTTTTCTCCTTGACATACAGGGGCTTCTTGGCAACCTCCGCGGCAGCCGTCCTGCCGCGAACGTCGATCTCGATCTGCGTGCCCGGCATCGCGGACGTGGCGGGCACGTAGCCCATCCCGATGCCGATACCCAGCGACGGCGATTTCGTCCCGCTGGTCACCTCGCCGGACGGGCTGATCGGCATGCCCTGGCGGGGGATGTTGCGGTCGGTCATGCGGAAGGCGACCAGGCGGTCATGGCTGCCGCGCTCGCGCTGGCTGCGCAGCGCAGCGGCGCCGACGAAGTCCTTGGCGTCCAGCGCGCAGACCCAGCCGAGGCCCGCCTCCAGCGCCGTTCGCTCCAGCGACAGGTCGTTGCCGTACAGCGGGTAGCAGACCTCGAGTCGCAGCGTGTCCCTCGCGCCCAGGCCGCACGGCGTCGCGCCGGCGGCGAGCAGGCCGTCCCAGAGCGGCCCTGCGTGCTCCGGCTCGCAGATCAGCTCGACACCCGGCTCGCCGGTGTATCCGGTGCGGGCAACGATCGCGGGCACGCCGCACACCTCGGCGCGCGTGAAGCCGAACGGCGCCAGCTCCGGAAGCTCGACCAGCGTCAGCGCGGCCGGGCCTTGCAGCGCGAGCATCGCCAGCTCGGTCGACCGGTCGTCCATCGTCACGTCGGATGGCAGGCCCTCGGCCAGCCAGGCGCGGTCGGCGTCGGTGCGGCTGGCATTGACGACCAGCAGCAGGTGGTCGTCCGCGAACCGGTAGACGATCAGGTCGTCCACGGGGCAGCCCGTGTCCTCGAGCAACAGCGTGTACTGGGCGTGCCCAGGGCCGATCCGGTCGAGGTCGTTGGACAGCGCCGCCTGCGCGAACCGCATCGTCCCCGCGCCGCGCAGTTCGAGCTGTCCCATGTGCGACACGTCGAAGACGCCCGCGTGGCTGCGCACCGCCAGGTGCTCCGGGATGATGCCCTCGTACTGCACCGGCATCTCCCAGCCCGCAAAGGGAACGATCCGCGCGCCGGCCGCAAGGTGGCGGTCGTGGAGGGGTGTCCGGCGCAGCGCGGTCTCCTCTGGCATCCGGAAGCGCAGTCTACTGAAAGCTGCGGCCCATAACGACGACGCGCCCCGGTAGTTAGGGAACTACCGGGGCGCTCGCGTCAAGGGTCAACCGGGTGGCGGATGATGACTGCCGCTCGGTTGCTTCATCATCTTAGTGCGGGTACCGGGATCCGGCTATGCGGCCTGGGACACTTCGGTGCGGCCGCCGCCCTGGCCCTTCGCGCGGTACGCCGCGCGGTCTGCGAGGCGGTATAGCACGTCGGTCGAGCCCGCGCCGGCCGCGCCGGCCGCGACCCCGCCGGACAACGAGAACCGGCCCTCGCTGCGCTCCTGGAGCCCACGGGAGATCCGCTCGGCGACGCGCACCGCGTCGACATCGGATGCGCCGCCGAGGATGACGGCGAACTCGTCGCCGCCCAGTCGGTAGGCGCCGTCGGTCGCGCGGATGCTCGACGACATCACCTCGGCGCACAGCCGCAGCGCCGCATCGCCGGCGGCGTGCCCGCCCTCCGTGTCGTTGATCCGCTTGAGGCCGTCGAGGTCGAGCACCAGCAGCGCGATCCGGCTGAGATCGCCGTGGCGGTCGAGCTCCTGCTGCATGCGCTCGCCGAAGGCTCGCCGGTTGAGCAGCCCGGTCAGCGGGTCACGGCTCGCCATCTCCCGCATTTCGCGGTAGATCAGCGCGTTGCGGACGGCCGGCGCCACGACGTTGCACAGCGCCTGACAGAATTCGACGTCGAAGTCCTCCCACACGCGGTCGCGCGTGTCGATGACCTCCATCAGCCCGATCGTGTCGCCGCTGGCGATCAGCGGCAGCATCAGAGTCGATCTGATGCCGTACCGCTCGATCGACTCGCGCAACTCCTGCTCGGCCCACGCGTCGGAGACACGGCATTGCTCGGGACGCTGCTCCTCGATCACCCGCCGGATCGTCTGGAAGCGGTGCATCGGGTACGTCTCCCCGGCCTCGCTGTAGGCGTCGCCGACGGTGGTGCCCCAGTTGCCCGACCAGTCGGTGAGCATGATCACCGTCTCACCGTCGGGGTGGACCAGCGACAGCTCCGCCGAGCTCGAGCCGGTCAGCTCGGCCGCGCGGGCGGTGAACAGCGACAACACCTCCTCGAGTTCGAGCGTCGAGGAAAGCGCCGTCAGCAGATCGAACAGAGCCTGCAGGCGGTTTTCGGGCGCCATACAGGTGTCATCGGCACCTGCACCGCCCCCCTGTAGACGCGCGGCCGGCCGCCGGTCAGGGGTTCCGGCGGCGGCCGCTCCTCATCCGGCCCCGGACAGGGGGCCGAGCGTCGTCATGCATCTGTGATCCGCCCGTCACGTGCGGTGTCAGCCAGGTCGCGGGCAGAGCACACGCTCGACGCATTCAGCGGCGAGCTCCTCGGCCCGCTGTACGGTGAGACCCCCGAGGATCGACCGGGTGCTGAGCCCGTCCATCATCGAGGTCAGCGTCTCGGCGGCGCGGTCGGCTTCCACGGATCCGGCGATCGAGCCATCCTGCTGCCCCACCCGGATCAGCGAGGCGATCTGATCGACCCACGCCCGGTAGCCCTCGTTGATCGGCTCGCGCAACGACTCGTCGAACACGGCGGCGCCGGCCAGCTCGCTCCACAGCACCCAGGCCTGAGTGGTCTCCTGGTCGTCGCCGATGTCTCGCAGCAGCCGGCGCAGGACGCGCTCCCGGCCGTCCAGCCCCTCGTCGTCGCCGTGGGAGGCGAGCAGATGGAGGTTCGCGTGCCGGAACGCCTCGGCCATCAGCTCGGTGCGGTTCTCGAAGTAGTAGTAGACCAGCGGTGTCGAGACATTGGCCTCCATGGCCACGTCCTCCACCCGCACCGAACGTGCGCCGACCCTGCCGATCACGCGGACGGCCGCATCCAGCAGCTCGCCGCGCCGTGCGCTGCCGCGCCGCGAGAACGGCGACCTGCCGGCAGCCGCAGTGGCGTGCTCCTCCGCGGAGCGGGCGTCGGAGTCCGTGGACGGCATGTGCAGCCACATCGCGCACCACCGACCGCGCGTTACAGCGACGCGGGTACGATCCAGGCTTCGCACTGAGGCAGCGACAGGGAGTGAACCGGATGAACGACAACCCGAACTGGCGAGTCGCACATCTCGACGACATCGAGCGGCGCGGCAGAGACATCCCGGTGCGCGAGCACCTCGGCATCCACTCGTTCGGGGTCAACGCGTTCACGCCCGCCGACGATGGGACGCTGATCAGCGAGCACGACGAGGCCGGGTCGGGCCAGGAGGAGCGGTACATCGTGCTCGACGGGACGGTGACGTTCGAGATCGACGGCGAGGCCGTCGACGCGCGGCCGG
>DATLLN010000241.1:0-2164 GCA_035537835.1 Gaiellales bacterium | reverse complement strand
ACCACGAGCCGCCCAGGGGATCGGCGACGTCGGTGACGCCGAACTCGTGCTGCAGCATCTGCTGGGTGCGCACCGCGAGCGTCTGGGCGTGCTGCGTGGGGATGGCGATCGCCTCGTCGAAGCAGGAGAGCGCCATCGACTGGACGCCGCCCAGCACGGCGGCCAGCGCCTGGATCGCCGCGCGCACGATGTTGTTCTCCGGCTGCTGCAGGGTCAGCGTGGAGCCGGCGGTCTGGGTGTGCGTGCGCAGCATCATCGACCGCGGATCCTGCGCGCCGAACCGGTCGCGCATGACAGAGGCCCACAGCCGGCGGAGGGCGCGGTACTTGGCGATCTCCTCGAAGAAGTTCATGTGCGTATTGAAGATCCACGACAGCCGAGGGGCGAACTCGTCGACCCCGACGCCCCGCTCAACCACCGCCTCCACGTAGGCGATCGCGTTGGACACGGCGAACGCCATCTCCTGCGCGGCCGTGCAGCCGGCCTCGCGCATGTGGTAGCCGGAGAGCGAGATCGCGTTGAACCGCGGCGCGTCCCGGGCGCACCACGCGATCAGGTCGGCCGCCAGCCGCAGGGACGGCCGCGGCGGGTAGATATAGGTGCCGCGGGAGACGTACTCCTTGAGCACGTCGTTCTGCGCGGTGCCGCGGATCTGCGACGCGTCGCGGCCCTGCCGCTCGGCGGCCACGGCGTACATCGCGACCAGCACCGCCGCCGGCGCGTTGATCGTCATCGACGTCGACACCGCGTCCAGCGGGATGCCGTCGAACATCGCCTCCATGTCGGCCATCGAGTCGATGGCCACGCCCACCCGGCCGACCTCGCCCAGCGCCCGCGGGTCGTCGGAGTCGAGGCCCATCTGAGTGGGCAGGTCGAAGGCTGTCGAGAGCGCCGCCTGCCCCTGGTCGATCAGGAAACGGAAGCGGCGGTTGGTCTCCTCGGCCGTACCGAAACCGGCGTACTGGCGGATCGACCATGGGCGGCCGCGGTACATGTCGCGGTGGATGCCCCGTGTGTAGGGGTACGACCCGGGATCGGCGATGTTGTCGTCGTAGGCGCCGGTGACGTCGCCGGGGCCGTAGAACGCCGGCTCGGTCACGCCGTCCGCCCCTCGCCCTCCCGCTCAGCGCCGACCAGCACGACCATCTTCCCGACGTGCTGGTTCTCCTTCATCATCTGGTGCGGCACCGGGCAATCGCCGAACGCGAACGTGCGCGACAGCACCGGGTCGATCTTGCCCTCGATGATCAGCTGGTTCGCGCGGTGGCACTCGTATGCGTTGGCGAAATGGCTGCCGATGATCCGCTTCTGGCGCATCCACAGGTAGCGCACGTCGAAGTCGAGCGCGAAGCCCGAGGTGGCGCCGCAGATGACGATGGTGCCGAAGGTCTTGCAGACGAACACGCTGGTGAAGAACGTCGCCTGGCCGACGTGCTCGAAGACGACGTCCACATCCTTGCCGCCGGTCGCGCCGCGGATCGCCTTGCCGAACCGCTTGATCTCATCGAGGATCCGCTCGCCGGTGTCCGGGTCGTTGAGCAGGAACTCGCGGCGGTCGATCACGGCGGTCGCCCCCAGCTCGCGCACGAGGTCGGTCTTGTCGTCCGAGGAGACGACGGCGATCGCGTTCGCGCCGTAGAGCTTGCACAGCTGGACGGCGAAGATGCCAAGGCCGCCGCCCGCGCCCCACACGAGCACGTTGTCGCCGGCCTTGATGTTGGCCTGGTCGACCAGCATCCGGTATGCGGTGAAGTACGTCAGCCCGTAGCTCGCGGCCTCCTCCCACGTCAGCCGCGGCGGCTTGGGCAGGAGCTGCTGAGCCTGCACCTTGCAGAACTCGGCGAAGCTGCCCCAGTTCGACTCGTAGGCCCAGATCTTCTGGTTCGTGCAGGCCATCGGGTCGCGGCCGTTGCACTCCGGGCACTCACCGCAGCTCTGGTTGCAGTGGATGACCACCTCGTCGCCGGGCTTCCAGCGGGTCACGCCCGGGCCGACCGCCTCGACCACGCCGGAGGCGTCGGAGCCGGCGATGTGGAAGTCGTAGCCGGTGTAGCGGAAGATCGAGACCGGGAGCCCGAGCGATGCCCAGACGCCGTTGTAGTTCACGCCTGCGGCCATGACCCGCACGAGCACCTCGCCGGGGCCGGGGTCGGGCACGTCGATC
>DATLLN010000240.1:0-5238 GCA_035537835.1 Gaiellales bacterium | reverse complement strand
CGCCCGTACCGTCGAAGACCAGCCGCCGAACCCCAATCAGAGGGAGAACTGAGCATGAGCAAGAAGCTCCTCATGCTCGCGGTTGCGGCCGTCCTGGCCCTCCGCAGCGATCGCCACGCAGGCCACGTCGGCCTCCGCGTGGGACTGCACCCCCGGCTACTGGAAGAACCACGCCTCGGTGTGGCCCGGGATGGCAACGTCCAAGACCGGTGTCACCATGAACCTCTCGCCGTCCACCCGGGTCGGCGACGTCTTCCCCGGCGCCAACGTGACCGCCAACTGGACGCTGCTGCAGGCACTGCAGGGCGGCGGCACCGGCACCTCCGGCGCCGAGATCATCCTCGTCCGCGCGGCCACCGCTCGTCTGCTGAATGCGGGCTTCGATCATGAGAAGGCGGCGCTCGACCGGATTCCGGCCGACACCAGCGCGGCGATCGCCGGCGGCGATCGCGCCACGATGATCGCCCTCGGCGCTCGCTACGACACCGTGAACAACGGAGTCTGCAAGGCCTCGTAGCACGTTTGCCCCCACGGCGGGGCGCGGTCCCGTTGCTCAGACCGCGCCCCGCTGTAAAAACGGGGTCAGACCCCGTTTTTTCACCCGGCGGCCGCCGGCCGGTACGCAACCGCGGTAGACCGGATCGCTCGGATCATGTTTGCGTTTCGTGATCGCTGGGAAATCGCCGAGCGTACGCGCTAGGATGCTCGCGCGCGGTTGGGTACGCAGAAAACAGCGCCGTGCTTGGGGGTTTCGATGTTCCGGTTGGGGCGTTCACATCGGATCGCCGCGGCATGCGCCGCCGCGGTTACAGCACTGCTGGTCGGCACGGCGGCCGCCGGCGCCGGGGAGCGGTCACCGCTCTTCCGGCTCGCCGACGCGACGCACGGGGCCGCGATCCATGCGTGGCCGGGCGGGCCGCTGGTCGAGCACCTGCCCGGGCGCTCGCCGCTCGGTTCGCCGACCTGGCTGTGGGTGATCGGGCGCCCGCGAGCCGACGGCTGGGGCAGGGTCGTCCTCCCCGTCCGCCCGAACGGCACGACCGGCTGGATCAAGCTGCGCCGCTATCACGTTGTGCGCACCCGCACCTGGGTGATCGGCAACCTCACCAACCGCCAGGTGGTCGTGATGCGCGGCCGGCACCAGGTCGCGCGGTTCCCCGCGGCGATCGGCGCGTCCGGCACGCCGACGCCGACCGGCTCGTTCAGCGTCACCGACCGCGTCGACACCGGCAACCCCGCCGGGCCGTTCGGCTGGTACGCCTTCGGCCTGTCGGGACACCAGCCGAACCTTCCGCCCGGCTGGGGCGGCGGCGACCAGCTCGCCATCCACGGGACGAACGCCCCCAGCTCGATCGGGCAGGCGGCATCGGCCGGATGCCTGCGCGTCTCACCCGGCGCCCTCTCCCGGCTGCGCAGCCTGGTGCGCCTGGGGACGCCGGTGATGATCGCCACGCGCGGCGGCCAGGCGTGGCAGACGGCGATGCGAACGAGCGTCACGAGGGCCCGGTCGCAGCCGGCGGTCGCCGAGGCCGAGCCGACCGACCTGCCGGCGTGGGTGGCGACGCCGGACGACCCGGTGCCGCTGCCACTGCCGTCCCCCGACGTCCAGCCCGCCGTGACGGACGCCGCGACGGCCGCCTGATGTCCTAGGCGGCCAGCGACGCCGCATGGCCAAGGTGCCCGCGGTACCACTCGACCGTGCGCACCAGCCCGGCGTCCAGCCCGTGCGCCGGCGCCCAGCCCAACAACGTCCCGCGCCTTGGCAGACGACAGGTACTGGTTGACGATCTCGCCGGACGCCGTGCCCGGCACCTCGGGCTCGATGTCCGGTCGGCCGCACGCGCCCAACACGCGCCGGCACATCTGCTCGGCCGTCAGCCGCACCTGGTTCGAGAAGTTCCACGCCTGGCCAACGATCGGGGGCTCGTGTGCACGCTCGGCCAGCGCGACGTACGCCTCGACAGCGTCCTCGACGTACAGGTAGTCGCGCACGGGCCTACCGTCGCTGCGCAGCACCGGCCGTCGGCCGGCCAACGCGTCGCGGATGGTTCCCGGCACGATCCGGTTGAAGTTCAGGTCGCCGCCGCCGAACAGGTTCCCGCAGCGAGTGATCACAACGGGCAGGTCGTACGACACTCCGTAGGCATGCGCGATCAGGTCGGCGCAACTCTTCGACACGTCGTACGGGTGGCGTCCCTGCAGCGGATGGCCCTCGTGATACGGCAGCGCTGCCTGGTCGCCGTACGCCTTGTCCGACGATGCGACCAGCACGCGCGTCGGCCGGCCGCTGCGACGGCACGCGTCGAGCACCTCCCAGGTGCCGGCGACGTTCGAGCGGAAGGTGCCCACCGGGTCGCGGTGCGCGTGTTCGACGATCGTCTGAGCGGCGAGATGGAACACGGCGTCGATCTCGTGCTCGGCCAGCACGCGCTCGACCAACCGTCCGTCCTCGACGTCGCCCAGCACCAGCACGCAGCCCGCCGCGCCACCGCCGGTCAAGAACAGCGCGTCCGGCACGATATCGCGCACCAGCGCGACCACCCAGGCCCCGCGGGCCAGCAGACCGTCCACCATCCACGACCCGAGCAGGCCGGTCGCGCCCGTCACCAGCACTGCTCGGTCCCGCCAGAACTCGCTCATGCCGCCCTCCTCGCGCCGCTGCGGCGCCACTCGTCGAAGCACGCCGCCACGTGGTCGAGCGCCGCGGGGCCGAGTCCCGGGTAGCACCCGACCCAGAACGACCGCTCGGCGATCAGATCGGTGGTCTCCAGGCTCCCGGCCACCCGGTGCGGCGCTTTGGCGTACGCCGGCTGGAGCTCCGGAGAGGTGAGCGCCGCCAGCGCGACCAGATTCGCGGACGAGCCGGAGTTGACGAGCACCGCGTGGCGGTGGCCCGTGCGGCGCGCCAGCGCCCGCTGGAACGCCACGGTCTCCGGCCCGTCGGTCAGCCAGAAGTCGAGCGAGGCGCGGACCAGCGAGACGACCTCCTCGGGGCCGAACACCCGCCCCGACACCTTGACCTGGGGGTCGGCAGGATCGAACGGCCGGGGCGCATGGCGCTCCCGGCTGTGCTCGTGCACAGCTCGAGAATCCTCTCTTCGGACGGTGGGGCGGCCATCGACGAGTCGTATCGGCACCGCCCGAACGAGGCTTGAACCTCACTCGAACGGGGTGTCGCCGGCCTCGCCCGCGATGTGCGCGGCGATCGCGAAGCACGCCGTGGCGGCCGGCGATGGGGCGTTGCGCACGTGCAGCGCGCGCTCCGTTCGCTCGAACACGAAGTCGTCGATCAGCGCACCGTCGCGGCCGACCGCCTGCGCCCGCACGCCCGACCGGCCGGGCAGCAGGTCGGCCGCCGTCAGCTCCGGCACGAGCCGCGCCGCCTCGGCGACGTACGACCCGCGGAACAACGCGTGCCGCGCCTCCACCAGCCCCGTCCGCCAGAACAGCCTCGCCATCCGCAGCGTTCCCGGCCAGCTGACGGTATCGGCGACGTCGCCCGGCCGGATCGTCCGCAGGCTGTAGGCATCGCGTGCGCCGGCGAGCAGCGCCGACGGGCCGATGCCGACCCCGCCGTCGACGTGACGCGTGAGGTGCACGCCGAGGAACGGCAGCGCGGGATCGGGCACCGGGTACACCATCCCCCGCACCAGGTGCCGTGCCTCCGGCCGCAGCTCCAGGTAGCCGCCGCGGAAGGGCACGATCCGCGGATCGTCCGAGCCGCCGCACATCCTGGCGAGCCGGTCGGACCACGCGCCGGCGCAGAACACGGCGAACCGGGCGGTGGTCGCCCCCGATCCATGGTGGAGTCGCAACCCGCCGGGGCAGGGACGCACCGTGACCACCCGGCAGCCGGTCGATACGCGGCCGCCGGACACCACAAGGTCCTGCCTCAGCGACCGGGCCACGGCGCCGTAGTCGACAGCGCCGGTGCGGGGAGAATGCAGCGCGGCGACTCCGCGCACGTGCGGCTCGATCTCCGGGATGTCCTCGCCGGCGACGCGCGTGACTCCCGGCACGCCGTTGGCCCGCGAGCGGCGCTCCAGCTCGTCCAGGCGGTCGAGCTCGTCCTCGCCCCTGGCGACCACCAGCTTGCCCAGCGGCAGGGCGGCGATCCCGTGGTCGTCGCAGTAACGGTACATCGCATCGGCGCCCTCGCGGCAGAGCCGGGACTTGAGCGATCCCGGACGGTAGTAGACGCCCTGGTGGATCACCCCCGAGTTGTGTCCGGTCTGGTGCATCCCCACCGCCCGCTCGCGCTCCAGCACCTGGATGCGCGCGCTCGGGTGGCGGCGGCCCAGCTCGCGGGCGACGGCCAGCCCAATGATCCCCGCTCCGACCACGGCGAGGTCGCACTCCGCGAACGGCTGGGGCCGGGCCATCGGAGCGTCAGCCTACTGCTCTAAACGGGGGCCCGCGGCGGCCGAACACGCGGGCATGACTCCTGTGTCGTCCAGGGCCAGTGGGCTGCCGCCTGTCGTCATCCTCTGCGGCGGCCTGGGCACGCGGATGCGCGAGGAGACGGAGTTCCGCCCCAAGCCGATGGTCGAGATCGGCGGGCTGCCCCTCCTCTGGCACATCATGAAGGGCTACGGCGCTGCCTGGGCTACCGCGGCGACATGATCAAGCGCTGCGCGGATCCACCGCGCCGCCACCGGGTACGCGCCGCTGAACGCGGCGTGCGAGGGGGCACCTGCGGCTGGCCGCTGAGGCCGGCACACCGCTTATCGAGCCAGGACACGGACGCGGTCCGCGCGTGGCTCGCGGCCGTCCGCGCGCTGCGCGCCGCGTAGCGGCTAGCGCGACTGCCGGCGCGCGTCGCGCACCAGCACGGCGGCGGCGAGCACGGCCCAGACGGCGACCAGGCCGAACAGCAGCAGCTCCGTGACCAGCGCCGTCTGATCGTCGACCTCGCCGAGCATCCAGAAGTAGGGCACGGCCGTGAGCGCACCGAGGACGCCGCTCAGGCCGCCCACCAGCGCCATGTTGCGCGACAGGCGGAACGCGGCCGTCGCCCGCTCGGGCTGGGTGCGCTGAGACAGCATGAGGATCCCGAACAGGCCCGTCGCCATGCAGCCGAGGCAGAACAGGACAGTAGCGACCCCAGCAGTCCTCGCAGCATCGTGCAAGATCGCCAACCCCATGATGGGGGACGCTACACCTCCGCTCGCCCTGGCGAACACTCCCGCCGCCAAGTCCCCCCAAACCCCCCACCCCAGATGGGTGGGGGGTTTGGGG
>DATLLN010000239.1:0-6238 GCA_035537835.1 Gaiellales bacterium | reverse complement strand
CTGGCCCGCGAGGGCTGCAACGTCACGTTGTTCGCCCGCCGGCAGGAGCTGCTAGACGCGGCGGTGTCCGAGATCGAGGGCCTCGGCTCGGGCGCCGAGGCGCTCGCCGTGGCCGGCGATTCGACCGACCCGGCGGCACTGGGCGCGGCCGTCGACGGCACGCTGGAGCGGTTCGGCAAGATCGACATCGTCGTCAACAACACCGGCGGGCCGCCCGCCGGCGGGTTCGAGGACTTCGACGACGACGGCTGGCGCGCGGCCTGGGAGCTGACGCTGATGTCGACGCTCCGCCTGACGCGGCTGGCGTTGCCCGAGCTGCGCAAGAGCGGCCGCGGCAGGATCGTGAACATCACCTCGTCCGCCGTCAAGGAGCCGAACGAGGGGCTGCTGCTGTCGAACGTCTACCGGCCCGGCGTCACCGGCTGGGCGAAGTCGCTGTCGCAGGACGAGGGGCCGAACGGGATCACCGTCAACTCCATCGCACCGGGCTACATCGACACCGACCGGATGAAGAACATCTACGCGATGGGCGCCGATCCGGCCGGCGACCGCGCGCGGGACGAGGGTCTGATCCCCGCCCGCCGGTTCGGCGACCCGGCCGAGATCGGCGACGCCGTCACCTTCCTCTGCTCGACGCGCGCCGCGTACATCAGCGGGATCACGGTGCTGATCGACGGCGGGCTGGCCAAGGGGCTCCTGAGCTGAGGCTCACCGGGAAGACGATCGTTGTCACCGGAGGCTCCTCCGGGCTGGGCCGGGCGATGTCGGTGGCGTTCGCGGCCGAGGGCGCGCACGTAGTCGTCGGAGACATCCAGACGGAGCCGCGCGAGGGGGGCGAGCCGACGGTCGCCGTGATCGCCGCCGCCGGCGGCAGCGCGGAGTACGTGCACGCGGACGTTTCCTCGTGGGACGACGTCGACCGGCTGGTCGCGACGGCCACGGCCCGCACCGGCCGGCTGGACGTGATGGTGCCCAACGCCGTGCTCGCCGGCCGGCACTCGAAGGGGCTGCTGGAGACCGAGCCCGAGGACTGGGAGGCGATCATGGCCGTCGGCCTGCGCGGCGTGTTCCTGTGCTGCAAGCGAGCCGTGCAGCAGATGCTCGGCCAGGAGCCGATCGCCGAGGCCCGCGGCCGGATCATCAACATCTCGTCCCAGCACGGGATGGTTGGACCGCCCGGTCACGTGGCATATGCAGCTGCGAAGGGCGGCGTGGTCAACCTCACCCGGCAGGTGGCGGTGGACTTCGGGCCGCGCGGCATCATCGTCAACGCGATCGCACCGGGAAAGATCCTGACCAGACCCATCGACGAGCCCGACTCCCCCGAGACCCTGGCCTACTCGCACGCCCGCACGCCGTTTCCACGGCTCGGCAGGCCCGAGGACGTCGCCGCGGCGGCGGTCTTCCTGGCCTCGGACGAGTGCTCCTACGTGAGCGGCGCCAACCTGCTGGTCGACGGCGGATGGATGGCCTACTGATGCGCGCGCTGGTCGTCCACGAGCACGGCGCCGACCCGCGGGTCGAGGAGGACTGGCCGGAGCCGAAGCGGGGCGAGGGACAGGCGCTGGTCGAGATGGGCGCTGCCGGGCTGAATCCGGTCGACCTGGCGATCGCCTCCGGGCGCTTCTACGGCTACCGGCCGGATCCGCCGTTCGTCGCCGGCCGCGAAGGCATGGGCCGCGTGGTCGAGGGCACGTCGCCGGCGCCCGGCAGCCGCGTTCAGACGGTCAAGGCGTTCGGCTCGATGGCGCAGCGGTTCGTCGCCGACGAGGCCGACCTGTGGGTGCTGCCCGACGGCGACGACGACGTCGCCGCGGCGGCCAGCGGCATCGCCGGTGTCGCCGGCTGGTACGCGGTGCAGACCGGCGGGCTCCAGCGCACCGACCGGGTGCTCGTGCTCGGCGCGTCCGGCACCGTCGGGCTGGTGGCCGTGCAGGCGGCGCGGCTGCTGGGCGCGAGCCGCATCGTGGCGGCCGGCCGCGACCGCGCGCGGCTGGCGCGTGCCGGGGAGCTCGGCGCCGACGCTGTCGTCGAACTCGGCGAGGGCGATCTCGAGGAGACCTTCCGCGGCGCATTCCCCGACGGCGGACCCGAGCTGGTGATCGACCCGCTGTGGGGCGCGCCGGCGCTTGCCGCGATGAACATCGCAGGCGACGGCATGCGGCTCGTCAACTTCGGCCAGTCGGCCGGGGCTGAGATCGACCTGCCCTCTGCGACCGTCCGCGGCAAGCGGTTGCGGATCATCGGCCATTCCGTGTTCAGCATCCCGCTGGACGAGCTGGCCGCGGTCCACGCGGAGCTGCTCGGGCACGTCCGCGACGGCTCGCTCCAGCTCGACGTGGAGACGGCGTCGCTGGCCGATGCGCCGGCGGCCTGGGAGCGCCAGAAGGCCGGCCCCCACACCAAGCTCGTCGTCACCCCCTGACCGCGGCGCGGGTGGTGCCGGGCGCCGTGCCCGGCACGGTGCCGGGCGCCGTGCCGGGGTCGGTGCCGGGCACAGTGCCAGGGCCAACGGCCAGCGCACGCGAATCGTTGCGCTTCTGCGCGCCGTGCGACGAAGTCGTGACGCGCGTTCGCTTGCGCTACTCGCGAAAGAGGAACAGCGCCGGCGCGCGCGGGCGCAGGCAGTGCGTGCTGCTCATCGACTGGTGATAGCCGCCGACGTCCATCATCGCGACGATGTCCCCCTCGCGCACCTCCGGCATCGGGTGCTCCTCCGCGAACAGGTCGTCGCCCTCGTTGATGTGCCCGGCGATGGTGACGGCCGCAGCGACCGGCGCATCCACGGCGCGGGCCAGGACGATGTCCGGCGACGTGCCGTAGATGAACTTGTCCGGCATCACGTTCCACCCGGCGTTCAGGCCGACGAACACGACGCCCAGGCGATCCTCGACGGTGACCACCTCGCACAGCAGCAAGGCCGAGTCCTTGACCAGGTAGTCGCCGGGCTCGCAGGAGACCGTCACGCCCAGCCGGTCGAGGTGCCGGGCGAGGATGCCCGCGTACGCCTCGAGGTCGAGCGGCTCCTCGCCGGGCGCCTGGGGCAGGCCGAGCCCGCCGCCCGTGTTCACCTCGCGGATCGGACAACCGGCGTCGACCAGGTTGCCGACGATCTCGGCGGCCACCTCGACCGCCTCCTCGAACCCCTCCAGCCCATCGTCCAGGAAGCCGTCGCCGACGTGCATGTGGACGACGTCGATCGCCAGGTCGTACTCCTCGGCGATCGCCAGCGCCTCGTCCAGCTGCTCCTCGTAGATGCCGAACTTGGTCGGCCGCTCGCCGCTGTACAGCGTCTCGCCGGAGCCCGAGTACGCGCCGCCGGCACGCGGGTTCACGCGCAGTCCGACCGCCGTCCCCGGGGCGAGCCTGCCGTACCGCCGCAGCTGGCTCAGCAGGTCGACGTTCATATGCACCTCGCGGTCGATCACCGCCTCCATGTCCCGGTCGGTCAGGTTCGTCCCGGTGAAGCTGATGGCGCCCGGCGCGAACCCCTCTTCCAGGGCCAGCTTGACCTCGCCCGGCGAGCTGGCGTCGATGCCGGCGCCCAGGTCGCGGATCACCTCGAGCACGTCGGGATGGTGGTTGGCCTTGACCGCGAAACGCACCAGGGCGTCCAGCCCCGCCGCGTCCAGCGTCTCCCGCAGGTCGCGCACCTTGTCCGCGATCCGGTCGAGGTCGTACACATAGAGCGGCGTGCCGTGCGATCGCGCCAGCCGCTCGGCGTCACGGCCGGCGATCACCAGCCGGCCGTCGGCGATCTCCAGCCCGTCGCGCAGCCAGAAGAACCGGTCGGTGAGGGCCATCAGTAGGCCATCCAGCCACCGTCGACCATCAGGTTCGTCCCGCTGACGTAGCTGGCCTCGTTGGCCAGGAACGCAACGGCCGCGGCGACATCCTCCGAACGGCCGAGCCGCGGGAAGGGCGTCCGCGACTTCACGTACGCCAGCCCCTGCTCCTCGGCGCTCAGGTCGCCCGGTGTCCCGGTGACGATCTTGCCCGGCGCCACCGCGTTGCAGAGGATCCCCTGCGGTCCGTAGTCGACGGCAATCTGCCGCGTCATCTGGATCAGCCCGCCCTTCCCCACGCTGTAGGTGAAGTGTCCCGGGCAGCCGACCATCCCGTGCTGCGAGGTGATGTTGACGATCCGCCCGCGCGCGTCGCCGACCGGCTCCTGCGTCAGCATCTGGCGCACGGCCGCCCGGCACAGCAGGTACGGCCCGCGCAGATTGACGGCCATCATCGCGTCCCAGTCCTCCGGCTCGGTGTCGAGCAGCGCCTTCGAGTGGTCGCCCGCCAGCACGGCGTTGTTGACCAGCAGGTCGAGCGCGCCGGTGCGGGCGACCGCGGCGGCGACCAGCGCATCGCAGGCGGCCGGGTCGGAGACGTCGGCGTCGACGTGCACGGCGCTCCCGCCGGCGGCCCGGATCACCTCGTCGGTCGGCTCGCCACCGGTGATCGGGTCACGCCGGATGTCGGCCGCGAGGACGTCGAATCCGTCGGCCGCCAGGCGGATCGCGATCGCCCGCCCGATGCCGGATGCGGCGCCCGTCACGATGGCGCTTCGAAGGCTCATTCGCACCCCTTTGCTGTTTGTAGACTGCCGGAATGCCCGGCGTCGCGTTCGTTGCCCACTGCCTGCTCAACCAGAACTCGAAGACCGAAGGCGGCGCCCGCTGCCCGGGCGTTTACTCGCCGCTGGTGGAGGAGATCCGCGCCCGGGGCTGGCGGCTCGAGCAGATGCCGTGCCCCGAGCTGGCCTTCACCGGCCTCAACCGCTTCTGGGCGGTCAAGGAGCAGCTGGACACCGCCGCCTACCGGCGCCACTGCCGACGGCTCGCCGCGGCCGTTGCCGGGGCGGTCGCCGTCCACGTTGCCCGCGGTGACGACGTGATCATCGTCGGCATCGAGGGTAGCCCGTCGATGGGCGTCCACGTGACCAGCTCCGATCCCCATCTGCGCGGCCGCCCGACCTGGACGGACGACGCGTCCGAACTGTCGCCGGGCAGCGGCATCTTCATGGAGGAGCTGGTCGCCGAGCTGGAGGAGCGCGGCATCGAGGCGCCGCGGGCGATGGGCATCTCCCATCAGCTGCCGACGCACGACGAGGCGGTCGAGCGCGAACGCCTGGCCGCGCTGATGGAGGGCGGTTGAGTGGACCCCGACGCCAGATGCCTGCGGGTCGCGATCGTCCAGGGCGAGCTGCTGAACCCGGGCGGCAGGGTCGATGCGCTGACCGTGCTCGAGGAGGAGATCTGGGGCGCGATCCAGCTCCCTGCGGACGACTATCCGGACGACGTCGCGGAGCCGCTGCTCGATCAGGTCGCCGAGCAGGCCGAGGAGTTCGCCCGGCACGGCTATCGGCTGGTGCTGATCGGCGACCGGGCCGGCCTGACGGAGGCGCTCGCCCGCCACGGCGTCCCCGAGCCGCCGTCCATCGACCCGGCCGGCGAGGACGAGCTGCGGGCGTTCCTGGCCGAGGTCGGCTGACCGCATGACCCGGGCACTGGTCACCGGCGCGGCGTCGGGCATCGGCCAGGCGACGGCATGGCGGCTGGCCGCCGCCGGCGCCGACGTTGCCTGCCTCGACATGAACCAGGAAGGGCTGGCCGAGACGATGTCCGCGATGGAGGGCGGCGTCGCCATCGAGGTCGACATCACCGACGCCGAGGCGGTGGAGCGCGCCGTCAAGGACGCGGCCATCGGCCTGGGCGGGCTGGACGCCGTCGCGAACGTCGCCGGCATCGGCGATTTCTCGGGAGACATCACTGAGACCCCGCCCGACGAGTGGAACCGGGTGCTGGGCGTCAACCTGACCGGCATGTACCACGTCTCCCGCTCGGCGATCCCGCACCTGCGCGCCGCCGGCGGTGGGGCGATCGTCAACATCTCCTCGCAGTTCGGCCTGGTCGGCTGCCTCGCCAGCCCCGCGTACTGCGCGTCGAAGGCGGGCGTCATCGGGCTGACCAAGGCGATGGCCATCGACCATGCCGGCGAGAACATCCGCGTCAACTGCGTCTGCCCCGGCCCGGTGGACACGCCGATGCTGTGGGGCACGTCGGCCACGCCCGAGCTGACCGAGCGGGAGCGGGCGCGCACGGCCCACCGCAACCTGATCGGCCGCTCCGCCCGCCCGCAGGAGATCGCCGCCACCATCGCCTTCATCCTGTCGGAGGACTCCAGCTCGATGACCGGCAGCGTTGTCACCGTTGACGGAGGCTGGACGGCGGGCTGACGCGCG
>DATLLN010000238.1:0-18829 GCA_035537835.1 Gaiellales bacterium | reverse complement strand
CACCCTGCGGTTCGACCTCCCGGCGCACGTCCGCACGCAGCTCGGAGGGCCCGGGCCGGATTCCACCCACTACTTCCGGAATGCGGCAACCGCGATCTTCACCAGCCACTCGCACACCGTCGTCGCGACCATCATCGCGATCGCCGACGGCACCACCGGCCGCTGTTCGGCCAACGGCGCCGTCGAGAAGCCTGCCGACGAGCCCGAGCCGCACATGACGGCGTCCGGGTCGGTGGTCGACGAGGACGACGGGGACGACAAGGACGCGACCCGGCCGTAGGCCGGCGTGGCAAGATATCGCCGTGGGGTTCGACCAGTACCACGAGCCGGCCGACGAGCTGCCCGATGAGACGCGGACGTTCGCACGGCTCTGTGCGTCGTTGACCGAGGAGGCCGAGGCGATCGGCTGGTACGAGCAGCGGCTGGCGGTCGAGTCCGACGGTGACGCCCGGGCGATCATGCGCGATGCCCAGGGCGAGGAGTTCAAGCACTTCTGCATGGACCTCGAGTTCCTGCTCCGCCGGACGCCGCTGTGGCGCGAGATCGCCCGGGGCGTCCTGTTCCAGGAAGGCGACATCGTCGAGCACGGCGAGCAGGCCGAGGAGTCCGCGGTCGAGGGCGCGGCCGGCCGCGGCGAGCCCGTGGCGGGCTCAGACTCGCTGGGCATCGGCGGGCTGAGAGGAGCCTCGTGAGCCATCTTCTTCGAGAGCACGCGCCGATCACCGAGGCCGGATGGTCGCGGGTCGACGACGAGGCCCGCGAGCGGCTGACGCCGGCGCTGGCGGCACGCCGCCTGATCGACTTCTCCGGGCCGCACGGCTGGCAGCACTCGGCCACCAACCTCGGCCGGGTCGAACGGGTCACCAAGCCGCCGGGCGGCGGACTGGATGCGGCGCAGCGCCGCGTCCTGCCGCTGGTGGAGCTGCGCGCGCCCTTCACGATGTCGCGGTCGGAGCTGGCCGACGGCGACCGCGGTGCGGAGGACGTCGACTTCGCCCCACTCGACGACGCCGCACGCCGGCTCGCCGTCGCCGAGAACACGGCGGTGTTCCACGGCTGGAAGGGCGGCGCGATCACTGGCATCTCCCAGGCCTCGCCGCACGACGCGGTGGCGCTGGGGACCGACTGCGAGCGGTACCCGCGGCATGTCGCGAAGGCCGTCCAAGCGCTGCTCGAGATCGGCATCGACGGCCCCTACGGACTGGCGCTCGGACCCGAGACCTACTCGCTCGTGCTGGAGACCACCGAGCACGGCGGCTACCCGCTGCTCGAACACCTGCGAAAGATCCTCGACGGGCCGCTGGTCTGGGCCCCCGGCGTGTCCGGTGCAGTCGTCGTCAGCCTGCGCGGCGGCGACTTCCTGTTCGAGTCGGGCCAGGACGTCTCGGTGGGCTACGACCGCCACGACGCCGACGCCGTGCACCTCTACCTGGAAGAGAGCTTCAGCTTCCGGGTGGTCACGCCCGACGCCGCAGTCCCGCTGACGGCATAGCGGCCGCTCCTCAGACCCGCTGGCGGCGCGAGGCTCCGCGCGCGAGCAGATCGTCGATGAAGCGGCTGGCCGCGCGCGTCGTCTCCAGCCGGAAGCGGAGCAGGAGCTCGTCGGATCCCGTGGCCTCGTCCAGCCGCTCGTTGAGTGACGCCTCAATTCCCAGCAGCGCCTCGCGTTGCCCCACCAGCATGGCAGTCTGGTCGAGCCCCGACCGCTGGGCGAACACGAGCTTCAGCAGCATCAGCGAGCGCAGGTCGCGGACGTGATCCACCGGTTCGGCGAGCCACCGCCGCACGGCGGCGCGGCCGCTGCGGGTCGCGCGCATCACCGTCCGGGTCGGGCCCTGGGCGCTCGCCTCGACTCCGGCCGGCTCGATCAGCCCCCGCTCCAGCAACACGTCCAGCGTCCGGTACACGACAGCCCGCCGCACCGTCCAGATCCTCCCGATCTCACCGTCCGGCGCCAGCATCCGGACGAGCGGCCAGCCGTGCGCCTTCTGCTCGCACAGCAGGGCGAGCACCGACCACTCGCCGGGGGACAGAGGTTCGACGTCCGCCACGGGAGGCGAGGCTATCAGGATCGGCGCCGGCGGCTGCCGGCGCCGAGACCGCCGGCCCCACGCGGCACGCCGGAAATCATGACGTGACTAGTTGCCGCCGTCAAGCCGGCAACCGCAGGCCGTTTGCCGCCCGCCACTCGCGGGGTATCGAAGCCCGCATGGCTGCGACGCACGACCACGCCCCGCTGAGCGGCGACCTGGGACTGACCGATCTCGGCCGCCGTGACTACGTGGGTGTGTTCCGGCGCGCCGGCTCGCAGCTGATGGCGGACAACATGACCAGCGTCGCCAAGGGCGTCGCCTACAGCATGTTCCTCGCAATCCCCTCCGCGCTCCTGGTGCTGCTGGGCGCGCTCAGCCTGACCGCCGGGCCGGGCGAGATCGAGCGCCTGGTGGGCAGGCTCAACGGCGTCGTGCCGGCCAGCGTCCAGGCCCTGCTGCTGTCGAACCTGCGCCAGGTGACCGAGTCGCAGGGGGGCGGATTGATGGTGGCGGTCGGGCTGGTGCTGGCCATCTGGTCGGTGCTGGGCGCCGTGCAGACGGTGATCTGGGGGCTGAACATCGCGTACGAGCGGCGTGAACAGCGCGGGTTCGTCCGCCAGCGCATCGCCGCGCTGACGATCGCCGTCGTGCTCACCGCCGCGCTCGCCGCGGTGTTCGTCGTGCTCGTGCTGGCGCCGTACATGACCGGCTGGGTGGGCGACCGCACCGGTTACCAGGGGGCGGTCGGATGGCTGTGGTGGACGCTGCAGTGGCCGATCCTGTTCGCGGTGCTGCTGGCGGCGTTCGCCGCGGTGCTGTACCTCGGGCCGGACGTGGAGCACCCGCGCTTCCGCTTCATCACGCCGGGCGCGGTCGTCGCGGCGCTGCTGTGGATCGCCGGATCCGCGCTGTTCGCGGTGTACACCGCCGGCTTCGCCTCCTACAACAAGACCTGGGGGTCGCTCGCCGGGGTGATCGTGACGCTGACCTGGCTCTGGCTGAACGCGGTCAGCATCCTGTTCGCGGCCGAGGTGAACGCGGAGGTCGAGCGCGCCCGCGAGGTCCGCGGAGGTACGCCGCCCGAGGCAACGCTGACCGCGCCGCACCGGTAAGCGACGTTCGACGCGACGCACGTGGCTAGGGTGCCGCGCATGCGATCGGCAGCGCTCCAGCGAACCGGGGTGCTGGCCGGCGTGGCGGCGACACTGCTGGCCATGGTGTCGGTGCAGTCCGGCGCCGCGATCGCCATCACACTGTTCGCAACAGTCGGCCCGGTGGCCGTCGTCGCGCTGCGGCTGGCGACCGCGAGCGCGTTCCTGGTGTCGACGGCGCGCCCCCCGGCGGCGGCGCTGCGGACGCCGATGGTCGTAACCCTGGCCGGCTACGGATCGGTGATCGCCGGCATGAACTGCTGTTTCTACCTCGCGATCGAGCGTGTGCCGCTGGGCGTCGCCGTCGCGCTCGAGATGGTCGGGCCGATCGCCGTCGCCATCATCGGGTCGCGGCGGCCCCGCGATCTCGCCGCGGCCGCCCTGGCGGCGCCCAGCGTGCTGGTGCTGGCGCTGGCGCACGGGGTCGACGGGCCGGTGACCGCCGCCGGCGTCGCCCTGGCGCTCGGCGCCGGCGCATGCTGGGGCGGGTACATCCTGCTCTCGGCGCACCACGCGCGGCGGCTGCCGGGCGCGCAGGGCCTCGCGCTGGCGATGACCATCGCCGCCGTCCCGGTCATGCTGCTCGCCCTCGCCGGGTCAGGGGCCGACCTGCTGTCGCCGCGCGTTCTGGCCATCGGCGCCGCGGTCGGCCTGCTCTCCACGGCCCTGCCGGGGACGCTCGACGCCATCGCCCTGCGCCGCCTGCGGTCCGTCACCTACGCCCTGGTGCTCAGCCTGTCGCCCGCGGTCGCCGCCCTCAGCGGCTTCGCGATCCGCGACCAGCAGCTTAGCCTTGCCCAGTGGGTGGGCGTGGTGCTGGTGATGGTGGCGAGTGCGGCCGCCGTCACCGGCGCGGAACCGCCGGACGCCGCAGCAAACACCGCACTGTGACGGACGGCACGTAACCGTCATAGCCCCAAAGCTATCTCCAACATGGCTTGTGCAGAGTGCTGGAACCCCATGTCGTTGCAACAGCCTGATCCCGACGTCCTCCGGCGAGCCCGCCACGGCGACGAGCGCGCCTTCGAGACGATCGTCCAGATGTACCAGACGCCGCTGTTCAACTACGTGGCGCGGGTGCTGGGCGGCGATCGCGCGCTGGCCGAGGACATCTGCCAGGAGGTGTTCATCCGCGTCCACCGGTCGCTGGCGCGGTTCGACCACCGCTGCCTGTTCACGACCTGGCTGTTCCAGGTGGCCAAGCACCGCGTCGTCGACGAGCTGCGGGCGCGCGAGCGGCGCGGCAAGCCGACGCTCGAGCTGGGCGCGGTGCCCCACCTCGCGCTGGTCGCCGCACCCGAGTATCCGGTCGAGGAGATGGACCTGGTGTGGCAGGCGGTGGGGACGCTCAACTCCGACCTGCGGATGGCGCTGCTGCTTCGCGACGTGATCGGGCTGAGCTACTCCGAGATCGCCGAGGCGCTGGACACGACGCTGGCGACCGTCAAGTGGCGAATCTTCAAGGCGCGCGAGCTGGTTGTGGCGGAGCTGATCCGCGAGGGCGCCCGCCGCCCGGGCGACGCGCGCACCACGGCCGGTTAGTCGAGCATCCGTCCCATACCGACCGCTCCGGGGGCGGTAGGCGTGAATCCGTGGCGGCCGTAGAGGCGCCGGCCGGGGGGATCGGCCAGCAGGTTGACGAACGCGCCGTCCGGCGCGGCAGCGCGGATCCGGTCGAGCAGCGCGGTCAGGATGGCGTCGCCCAGCCCGCGCCGCTGGTGCTCGGGGAGCACCGCCATGTCCACCACGTGGAAGTACCAGCCGCCGTCGCCGATCACCCGGCCCATCCCCACCGCCGGGCCGCCGGCCTCGCACACGACGTGCACCGCGGCCCAGCTCCCGGCGAGCGCCGCAGCCGCTTGATCGCGGCGCTTGGGCGTCAGACCGGAGCCGCGGCGGAGCTCCAGGTACTCCTCGACCGCGGGCACCCCGTCGACCAGGCGGTAGCCCTGCGGGAGCTCGGCGGACGGCACCCGTCCAGTGTGTCAGACGGCGACGGTCAGCCTGCGGCCACCCTGCACGACCCTGGCGCGCGGGTCGGCGCGGTCGCCGACGACGACGCCGTCGACGACGACCAGCCACCCCGCGGGCACGCCGTCGATGGCCGATGCACGCAGCCGGCCCCGCAGCCCTGCGGACGGCCAGCCGGCGCCGGGGCGAAGGCCGCCGAGATCGCCGATCAGGATCGCTGTCGCCAGCCGGTGGCTGATCCGCACGAGCTCGACCCGGGCGCCCTCGGAGGCGTCGGCGAGGACTAGCCGGACGGGATCCGTGTCAACGCTCCGTCGATGGTGATGCACGCGCCGTTGATGTAGGCACACTCGTCGGACGAGAGGAAGGCGCACAGGCGACCGATCTCGCTCGGCTCGGCCAGGCGCCGGGAGGGGATCGTCTCGATGTAGTCCTCCTCGCGATAGAGGCCGCGCGCGACCTCCTCCTTCCACATACCGGTGGCGACCACGCCCGGGGCGATCGCGTTGACGCGAATCCCCAGCGGACCCCACTCGCCGGCCATCACCTCGGTCATGATGATCACGGCAGCCTTGGCGGCGCAGTACCCGAGCCGCCCCGGGTTCGCCGAGTAGCCGCGGATCGAGGAGATGTTGACGACCGTCCCCTTGCCCTGGTCGATCATCACCCTGCCGACGGCGCGTGAACAGAAGAACACGCCGGTCTGCATGACGGCGATCGACTCGTTCCAGATCTCGTCGGACAGCTCATGGGTGTGATCGCCGACCTTGCTGATGCCGGCGTTGTTGATCAGCGTGTCGATCGTCCCGTGACGGTCGCGCACCTTAGCGGTGACACGGTCGACGTCCGCGCTGTCGGTGATGTCCACGCGATGGGCGGTCGCCCGGGGGATACCCGCGGCCAGCGCCTCGGCGCGGTCGCCGTCGAGATCCCAGATGGCCACGGCGGCGCCCTCGGCCGCGAGCTCCTGGCAGATCTCCGACCCGATCCCGCCCGCGCCGCCGGTCACCACCGCAGTCCGACCCTCTAGCCACGACATGCTCGCTCCTTCCGCCTGCAGTGTAGACTTGATCATCGATCAAATCGTCCGTCCAGTCAAGGAGTCGTCATGACCGGGCCCGAGACCGTCGCGGCATTCCGCACGATGGTGACGATCAGGGAGTTCGAGAACCACGCAGCGCAGCTGCGCAATCGCGGCGTGATCGTGTGCTCGCTGCACCTGGCGAACGGTCACGAGGCGATCGCCGTCGGCGCGCACGCGGCGCTGGGCTCCTCCGACACGGTCAATGCCACCTACCGCGGGCACCACTGGGCGATCGCCTGCGGGATCCCGCTGGGGGCGCTGTTCGGCGAGTTCATGGGTCGCGCGACCGGCGTCAACGGCGGCCGGGGCGGCGCCGGGTTCTTCGCCGATCCCGACCACCGGTTCCTGGGCGAGAACGGCATCGTCGGGGCCGGCGCGGCGATCGGCGCCGGGGCCGCGCTGGCGGCCCGCTACGACGGCTCCGGCCGCATCGCACTGACCGCGTTCGGCGACGGCGCCCTCAACCAGGGTGCGGTGCACGAAGCGATGAGCTTCGCCGCGATCCTCAGCCTGCCGGTCGTGTTCGTCTGCGAGAACAACGGGTACGCGGAGTACACGCCGACCGAGTCGATGTTCCCGCCGGGGCCGCTCGAGAGCCGGGCGGCGATCTACGGATTCCCCGGCGTCGCGGTCGACGGCGGCGATCTCCGCGCCGTGCGCGAGACGGTGTCCGAGGCGGCCGCACGAGCGCGCGCGGGCGGGGGCCCGACGCTGGTCGTCGCCACCGCCCGCCGGCTCGCCGGCCACCACACGCACGACGCCGAACAGTACCGCCCGGAGGGCGAGAAGGCGCGGTGGGCCGAGGAGTCGGATCCCATCATCCGGCTGCGGGCTGCGATCCTCGGTGAGGGACTCGCGGACGAGGACGAGCTGGCGCGGATCGAGGGCGATGCGCGGGCGGACGTGCGCGCCGCGGCGGACGCGGCGGCGGCCCAGCCAGCCTCCGACCCGGCGCAGCTGGAGCAGCATGTCTACGGCTGAGACGACCTACCGGGATGCGCTCAACGCGGCGCTGCACCGGGCCATGCACGCGCACCCGGAGACGCTGGTGTTCGGCGAGGACGTGGCCGCGCCCGGCGGGGTGTTCGGGGTCACCCGCGGGCTGGCGGACGAGTTCGGCGACCGCGTGTTCGACACGCCGATCTCCGAGAACGCGATCCTCGGGGCCGCGCTCGGCGCCTCACTGGTCGGTCGCCGCCCGGTGGTCGAGATCATGTGGGCGGACTTCCTGTTCGTGGGGCTCGATCAGCTGGTCAACGGCGCGGCGAACGTCCGCTGGCTGACCGAGGGCCGGATGACCGCGCCGCTGACCGTGCGCACGCAGCAGGGCGCGCTGACCTCGTCGTCCGCCCAGCACTCGCGATGTGTCGAGGCGATGCTCTGCCACGTCCCCGGCCTCAAGGTGGGCATGCCGTCGAACCCGGCGGACGCCTACGCCATGCTGCTGGCGGCGATCGCCGACGACGACCCGGCGATCGTGATCGAGCACCGGGCCATCTACGACCAGCGAGGCGAGATCGACGCCGACGCCCCGGTCGAGGCGGCCGCCGGCGCGCGGGTCGTTCGCCAGGGCGCCGACGTGACGGTCGTGGCGCTCTCGCGGATGGTGGGCGTGGCGCTGCGGGCGGCCGAGCTGCTTGCCGCCGAGGGGATCGACGCCGAGGTCGTCGACCCACGGTGGCTCTCGCCCTTCGACTGGGCCACGGTCGAAGCGTCGATCGCGAAGACCTCCCGGCTGGTCGTCGTCCACGAGGCCGTGCGCACCTGCGGCTTCGGCGCCGAGGTCGCCGCCCTCGCCGCGGAGCGCGGGTTCTGGCACCTCGATGGGCCGGTCGTGCGCATCACCGCACCCGACTGTCCCAAGCCGTCCGCACCGTCGCTCGAGGCGGTGGCCATCCCCGACGCCGAGCGCGTCGCCCGCGGCGTCCGCCGGGCGATGGCCGGCTCATCCGACGACCAGGAGTCCACATGAAGATCACCGAGATCGAGGCCATCGTCGTGCAGAAGCCGTCGATCGACACCACCGCGGCCGATGCGATGCAGGACGCATTCATCGTCCGCGTCAAGACGGACGAGGGCATCACCGGAGTCGGCGAGGGCAACCACACCCCGCAGGCGATGAAGGCGGTGGTCGATGCACCCGGATCGCACAGCTGGAGCCAGGGCGTCGGACAGCTGCTGATCGACCAGGATCCGCTGTCGCCGCAGCGCCTGTGGGACACCTTGTACCGCTCGACGGTGATGTCCGGCCGCCGCGGCCTGGGCGTCGCCGTGCTGGCGGCGATCGACGTTGCCCTGTGGGACATCAAGGGCAAGGTCGAGAACAAACCCGTCTACGAGCTGCTGGGAGGCGCATCGGGCGCGCCGATCCGCCCGTACAGCAGCCTCTACTTCGGCCCCGGCGAGTACGCCGGCACGCTGGAGGTGAACCTCCAGAAGATCGCCCGCTCGAGGGAGCTCGGGTTCCCCGCATACAAGATCGAGCCGCTCTCGGACTGCGTGCAGACCAACGACCAGATCGTCGACTTCGCACACCGGTCGCGCGACCTCGTCGGCGACGACATGCGCATGCTGATCGACGTCGGCCACCGCTGGCAGACGCCGAAGGAAGCGCTCCACACGCTGCGCCGGGTCGAGGACTGCGACCCCGGGTTCATCGAGACCCCGATGTGGCTGGACGACGTCGAGGGGTACCGCCGGGTGGCCCGGGGATCGTCGATCCCGGTGGCGATCGGCGAGCTGTTCGTCACGCGCAACGAGTTCACCGAGATGATGGATCACGGGGCCGTGGACATCGTGCAGCCCAGCGTGATCCGGGTCGGGTTCACGCAGTCGCTGCGCGTGGCCGAGGACGCGCTCGCCCGCGGGCGGCAGGTCGTCCCCTTCGGCTGGGTGGCGACGACCCTCGGCGTGGTGGCCAACAACCACTTCGCGGCCGCGCTGTCCAACTGCCCGTGGACGGAGTACTGCCACCCCGAGCTGTACCCGCAGGCCGAACTGCGCCACAACCTGGTCAGCCCGGAGCCGCAGATCGTGGACGGCGTGTTCCCGCTGCCTCCCGGCCCGGGCCTCGGGGTGGAGATCGATGACGACGCCCTCGACCACTACCGTGTCGCATGATCCGCTGATGCGCGCGCTGCTCTACACCGAAGACCGGACGCTCGACGTCGTCGACGTCCCGGCCCAGGAGGTCGGCGCCGGCGACGTGGCCGTGCGCGTCGCGGCCGCCGGGATCTGCGGGTCGGACATCCACGGCGTGGCGTCGCGAAGCCCGCGCCGGACGCCGCCGCTGATCATGGGGCACGAGCTGGCGGGCGAGGTGGTGGCCGTCGGCGCAGGCGTGCCCGAGTCGCTGGTCGGCCGCGGGGTCGCCGTCAATCCGCAGGTGCCGTGCGGGCTGTGCGGCCCCTGCCGGTCGGGGCGCGAGAACGTCTGCCAGAACCGCGAGATGATCGGCGGAACGCGCCCAGGCGGCTTCGGCGAGCAGCTGACGGTGCCGCTGCGCTGCGTGCACCTGCTGCCGGAGGGCGTCGACCCGATGCTCGCCGTGTTCGCCGAGCCGCTGGCCACCTGCGTGCACGCTGCCGCACTGGCCGGCCGCTCCGCACCCAGCTCCGCGGTCGTCTTCGGCGCCGGAACGATCGGCGTGCTGATGGCGCAGACGCTCCGCCTGATCGGCACCGGCTGGATCGCGGTCAGCGACATCGACGCCGGGCGCCGAGACCACGTCGCCTCGATCGCCGATGTCGCGTGCGCCCCGGATGAGCTGGAGGCGGCCGTCGCCGACCATGGCGGCCTCGAACTGGCGGTCGACGCGGCGGGCACGTCGGCGACCAGGCGCGACTCGGTGCGGCTGCTGGACACGCTGGGCACCGCGGTATGGATCGGCATGCATGACCAGGATTCGGAGATCCCCGCGTTCGAGATGGTCGTGCGCGAGCAGCGCGTTCAGGGCTCGTTCGCGTACACGAACCCGGAGTTCGCGCGAGCCGTGGAGCTGCTGGCATCGGGCCAGCTGGAGCCTGCCGTCACCACCAGCGTCGTCTCCCTGGACGACAGCGGCGACGCGTTCCGGGCGCTGCTCGAGGGCGTGCCGACGGGGTTCCTGAAGTCGATCGTCGCGCCCGGAACGGGCACGGTGACGTGATGGCCCTCAGCCATCTGACCATCCAGCAGGCCGTGGCCGACGCGGTGCGCACCCGCATCATCAGCGGGAAGCTGCCCGCGGGCGAGCGCATCGACCAGGACGCGCTGGCCGCCGAGTTCTCGGTCAGCCGGATGCCGGTGCGCGAGGCGCTCCGCCAGCTGGGCGCGGAGGGATTCGTCACCATCGTCCCGCACCGTGGCGCGATCGTGACCGCGCTCAGCCCGTCGGAGGTCGAGGAGATCTACGAGATCCGCGCGGCGCTCGAGGGCGTCGCCGCCAGGCACGCCAGCCGCGAGCTGTCGCCGTCCGACCTGACCGCGCTGCGGGCGATCCTCGCCGCCATGCGCAACGAGGACGACATCGACCGCTGGGTCGCGCTCAACGCCGACTTCCACGACACCATCAACCAGGCGTCGGAGCGGCCGCGGCTGCTGGAGCTGATCCAGCGGTTTCGCGAGCAGTCGCAGCCGTACATCCGGCTCTACGTGCAGCGCCTGCACAAGAGCGCGCAGGCCCGGAAGGAGCACAAGGCGATCCTCGACGCCCTGGCGACGCACGACGCCGACGCCGCCGAGGCGGCGGTGCGCGCGCACCTGAACTCCACCGGCCGCGCCGTGGCCGGGTTCGCCCGCGAGGTCTAGAGGGAAGGCAACGCGGCGGCCCGCTCGCGCGCGGCGTCGTGCGCGGCGACCACGGTAGCGGCCTCGTCGTCGGCGATCCGCCGCAGCGGCGACCGCACAGCCGTGCCGGCGATCACGCCGTCGGCGGCCAGCACCGCCTTCAGCCGGCTGCGGAAGTCGCGCAGCGGGGGCGCGAACAGCCGGTCGAGGTACGGGTCGAACGCCGCCTGCAGCGCGGCCGCCTCGTCCGAGTTGCGCCGCTCCCAGAGCGTCGAGTAGACGGCCGCGTCAGTCGCGGCCGCGGCCAGCATCGCGCCGTCGGCGCCCGTGCGCAGCGAGTCGAGGATGAACGAGTCCTGGCCGGACAACAGCGCGATCTCGTGCGCCTCGCCGGCGAATGCCCGAGCCGAGCGCGCGAATCCTTCACGGCTCCACGACGACTCCTTGAGGGCCCGGACGCCCGGCACGCCGGCCAGCCGGAGCAGCACATCGGGTTCGAACGTCACCCCCAGGCCGGCCGGCGCCTGGTAGGCGATCAGCGGCACGTCCGTCGCCCCGGCGATCGCTTCGTAGTAGGCCACAACCGGCTCGGCCGCGAGGGGGGCGCCGAGGAACGCCGGCGGGGTGAACACCTGGAACGCGGCCGCGCCGAGCTCGCCGGCCGCGCGCGCCTCGTCCGCGACCTCCGGGGTGTGGCCGGGCAGCAGCCCGGCGGTCACCGGGACGCGATCCCCGATCTGCTCGACGGCGAACCGCAGCACCTGCTCGCGCTCGCGCCGTGTAAGCAGCCCGCCCTCTCCGGTGTCGGCATTGACGACGACGCCGGTCAGCCCGCATCCAGGAAACGTCTCGAGGTGCGACTCCAGCGAATCCCAGTCGATCGATTCGTCGTCGTGCAGCGGCAGCGCCACCCCCGCGATGGTGCCTGCCCAGTCGATCATCGCTCGCACGTGAAGGACGCCAGCTCGCCGGCGGCCATCCGCTCCCAGTCGACGTCGATGCCCAGGCCGGGTGCGGTCGGCGCCTCGACGTGGCCGTCCGCCGTGATCGCGTACGGGTTGCGCGCGCCGTACTCGTGTGGCTCGGACGGCACCGGGAACTCGAACATGCCGGTGCCGGCGACGCCCAGCCCGAGGTGCAGGTTGGCGGCCTGGATCAACGTGTAGCCCCAGCTCTGCAGCTCCGTCCAGAGGCCGGCGCCCTCGGCCAGGGCGACCAGCTTGCGGCAGGGCGTGAACCCGCCGGCGACGGTGGCGTCGGTGCGCAGCGCATCCCACGGGTGCAGACGGAGCGCCGTCGAGACCGACTGCAGGTCGAGGATGGTGTTGCCGGCGGCGATGATCGGCACCCCGGCGCGGCGGCGCAGCTCCGCGTAGCCCTCCACGTCCTGATCGGGCAACGGCGCCTCCAGCCACGCGAACCCCATCGCGTCCAGCTCGCGCGCCACCCGCAGCGCAGACACCCGGTCGTACCGCTGCTCGGCGTCGTGCATCATCCTGATGCCGGACCCGGCGTGGGCGTCGTGCACCTTGCGCAGCATCTCCAGGTCGCGGTCGGCCTCACACCATGCGTGGAACTTGACAGCGCGGAACCCGCGCTCGAGCAGCTCGCCGACGAACGCGACGTACGCGTCGGCGTCCGCAAGCAGCGGAGTCGAGGCGTACGCCGGAAGCCGTTTCCGCGACCCGCCCAGCAGCTGGTGCAGCGGGACGCCGGCTCGCTGCGCGACGATGTCCCAGAGGGCGATGTCGAGCGCTGACTGGGCACCGAGCAGCACCTCGAGGGCCAGGTCCTGCAGGCCGTACCAGACCGCCTCGCGCTCCATCGGGTCGGCCCCGAGCACGCGCGGAGCAAGATGGCGCAGCGTCTCCAGGATCGCCAGGTCGAACCTGCCCGTGGAGTAGGACGGCGTGGCGCCGACGCCCTCGAACCCCTGGTCGTCGAACATCCTGACGATGGTCAGCGTGCCGTACTGCTGATCGAGGTCCGACGCCCAGCTGTACCGGTCGACGTCGGGGCCGACGGCCCGCACTTCGATCCGCTCGATCACGATTTGATCATAGATCATCTCGAGTCGTGGGTTCGCTTGACGTCCGCGTCCGCCATCGCATATGCTCGTGCCGGTCGTGGAAGGCAAACGTTTGTCCCAGCGGGGCCGGCACGTCATCGTCACCGGCGGCGGCCGCGGCATCGGCGAGGCCGTCGCCCGCCGGTTCGCGGAGGATGGCGCCGACGTGATGCTGATGGCGCGCACTGCGTCGGAGGTCGAAGCGGTCGCCGCGTCGATCGCGGAGACCGGCGGCAGCGCGTGGGCGCACACGGCGGACGTCAGCGACCCAGATCAGGTCGAGGCAGCGGTGGATGCCGCCGCCGAGCTGTGGGACGGGCGGATCGACGTGCTCGTCAACAACGCGGGGATCGACCATGACCAGGCGTTCCTCGACTTCGAGCATGAGCGCTGGCAGGCGGTGATCGGCGTCAACCTGACCGGCCCGTTCCTGATGTCGCAGGCGGTTGGACGGGTGATGGCGAAGGCGGGCGGCGGAGCGATCGTGCACATCTCGTCCATCGACGCGCTGGGTGCGGATGGGACGCAGGTCGCCTACAACGCGTCGAAGGCCGGCCTGCTCGGGCTCAACCGGACGATGGCCATGGAGCTCGCGCCGCACGGCATCCGCTCGAACGTCGTCAACCCGGGCTACACGGCGACGCCGCTCACCCGGCAGTACGTCGGAGAGAAGATGTACGAGTACATGACGACCAGCTTCGCCCGCGTACCGCAGGGCCGGATGGCAACCCCCGAGGAGATCGCCGCGGCCGTCGTGTTCCTCGCCTCCGACGACGCCGCCGCCATCACCGGTACCGACCTCACCGTCGACGGCGGCACGACCGCGAACCTCTTCATCGTCGAGACCGTCCCCGAGGGCTAGCGTGCTACGAGCGCTGGGCTGGGATCACCCGCGCTGCATGTCGCCCATGCGGGCGTGCGCAGCGCGATGGCGGGAGATGACAGGCGTCGAGATCGCCTGGGAAGCCCGTTCGCTTGAGGCGTTCGGCGACCAGCCGCTCGAGGAGGCCGCCGCGGGCTACGACCTGATCGTGATCGACCACCCGTTCTGCGGAAGGGCCGCCGCCACCCGCTGCCTGACGCCGCTCGACGAGCTGCTCGACGGCTCGGTGCTGGACGAGCTGCGCGCCGGCGCGGTCGGCCCCAGCCACGACTCCTACGACTACGCCGGCCACCAGTGGGGCCTGGCGACCGACGCCGCCTGCCAGGTGTCGGCGGTCCGCGACGATCTGCTCGACGGCGAGCCGGCGCCGGCGACATGGGGCGCCTCGCTCGAGCTCGCTCGCCGCCGGCCGGGAGCGGTCGCGCTTCCGCTCTCCCCTCCCCACGCCATCTCCAGCTGGCTCAGCATCTCCGCGGCGCACGGCGCGGAGCCGTTCGCCGACGCGAGCGTCTCGGAGGAGGCGACCGCGACGCTGGCCGAGCTGGCGCGGCTCGGCCCGGCCGAGGCGCTGGGCTGGGAGCCGCCCGACATCCTCGGCCGGCTGACGACCACGGACGAGATCGCCCACGTGCCGCTGACCTATGGCTACAGCACCTACTCGTCGTCGGCCGAGCGGCCCTGCCGGTTCGCCGACGTCCCGGTCGTCGACGGCGTGCCCCGCGGTGCGGTGCTCGGCGGGGCCGGACTCGCAGTCTCCGCGGCGTCGTCCCAGCCCGGCCCGGCAGCGGAATTCGCCGCCTGGGCGAGCGGCGGGGACGCTCAGCGCGAGATCGTCGCTCGCACCGGCGGGCAGCCCGGCCACCGCTCGGCGTGGGACGACCCAGAGCTCGACCGGATCTCGGGCGGTTTCTACTCAGGCACTCGCGCCTCGATCGACGGCGCGTGGGTGCGGCCGCGCGAGGAGTGGTGGCCGGTGCTCCAGCTCGACGCCGGGCGCCTGCTGACCGAGAACCTGCTCGCCGGCGACGTGCGGTCGCTGACCGACCGGCTCCGCGAGCTTCACAGGAGGCACAGCGCATGAAGATCACCGGCGTCGACTGCCATATCCTGCTCGACCCCGGGTACGAGCGGGACGCGACCAGCTCAAACCAGGACGACATCGTCGTCGAGGTGCACACCGACGAGGGCATCACCGGGATCGGCGAGACCGACCTGAACGCCTGGGTCGCCCGCGAGTGCATCGAGGCGCCCGGCACGCACACGATGGACCTCGGTCTGAGGGAGACGGTGATCGGCATGGACCCGCTCGATCCCGTTGCCGTGTGGGACAAACTGTACGTCGGCACGGCGATGACCGGTCGCCGCGGCGCGGTCGTCCACGCGCTGGGCGCGATCGACATGGCGCTCTGGGACATCTGCGGCAAGGCCGCGGGGGTGCCCACCTGGCAGCTGCTCGGCGACCGTGCCCGCGACTCGTTCAGACCGTACGCCTCGCTGCTGCCGAAGGCCGACGGCGATTTCGACGAGTTCAGCCAGACGCTGGTCGACCAGGCGGCGTGGGCCAAGGGACTCGGCTTCCGCGCCGCCAAGCTGGAGATCCTGATCACCGGGCCGTACGCGCACTCCGGCCTCGACATCCCGGACTCGCGGATGGTCGAGACGATCGCCGGAGTCCGCAAGGAGGTCGGGGCGGACTTCGCAATCATGGTCGACGTGGCGTACGCGTGGGATGACGTCGGCCATGCGCTCGAGGTGATCGAGAGCTGGACCGACCTCGACGTGTTCTTCGTCGAGACGCCGCTGTGGGCCGACGATCTCGAGGGCTATGCCGAGCTGGCGCGACGCTCGCCGACGCCTATCGCTGCCGGGGAGTGGCTGGCAACGCGGTACGAGTTCCTCGACCTGATGGACCGTGGCGGCGTGCATGTCGCCCAGCCGGACGTCGGCCGGGTCGGCGGGCTGACCGAGGCCCGTCGTGTCTGCGACCTCGCGGCGGAGCGCGACCGGCTGATCGTCCCCCATGGCTGGAAGACGGGGATCACCGTCGCGGCGACGGCCCACCTGGCGGCCGTCACTCCGCACATGCCGTTCTTCGAGTACGTGCCGCAGCAGGTCGCGGAGTCGCGGCTGCGGCGCGAGCTGGTGACCGACGAGCTGACGCTGGTCGACGGCGAGCTCGCCCTGCCCGCACGTCCCGGGCTGGGCATCGAGCTGAACCGGGACGTGCTGGAGGAGTTCGAGCAGGCAGCGAAACGCGTCCGTCCCTGACGGCGCTCCACGAAAGGAATCCCGATGGCTTCTCTCTCAGACCTGTACGTGATCGCGGCGCCGCTCGACCATCCCGAGGGCATCGCCACCGGGCCGGACGGCGAGCTGTACGCCGGCGGCGAGGCGGGCCAGGTGTACCGCATCGACCAGGCCGCCGGCGCGCCCATCGAGATCGCGAACACCGGCGGCTTCGCGCTCGGGCTCGCCCACGACGCGGCGGGCATGATCTACCTCTGCAACATCGGCGAGACGCCGGCGATCGTCCGCGTCAACCCGGACACCGGCGACATCACCACCTGGTGCGACTCGGCGGACGGCCAGCCGCTGGAGACGCCCAACTGGTGCGCGTTCGCACCGGACGGCACGCTCTGGTTCACCGACTCCGGCACCGAGGATCTGAACATCCAGAACGGCCGGCTGATCCGCGTGCCGCGCGGCGGCGGGGACGGGCAGGTGGTCGACGTCGGCCGGCCCTTGCACTTCCCCAACGGCATGTGCGTCGACCCGGACGGCGAGGTGGCATTCCTGGAAACCCTGACGCCCCGGCTGTCGAAGGTGGTCGACGGCCGCGCGGAGCTGATCGCCGACCTCGCCGGCACCTCGCCGGACGGCGTCACCGTCTGCGCCGACGGCGGCTACCTGGTCGCGATCTACTACCCGTTCCAGCTGCTGTACGTGCCGCCGGAGGGCGGCCGCGTCGACATGATCCTGGACGACCCGACGGGCATCCACATCCCGATGCCGACCAACGTCACCTTCTACGGCGAGGGCCTGACCAAGCTGGCCATCGGCTCGCTGGGCGGCATGGTCGTCAAGGGCATCGAGCTGGGCATCGCGGGCAAGCCGCTCAACTACCCGGAGCAGCCGTAGCGCAACAACGGGGTCAGACCCCTTTGTTGCATCAAGCGCTGGTGTAACAACGGGTCTGACCCCGTTGTTACAGCACGTCGAAACGGCGGAACGCGTCGGTGATGCTCTCGCCGCCCGCGACCGCGTCGCGGAAATCGTCCTCGCCGCGGGCCTTCGCGGCCGCGCGCTCCAGCACGTCCGCGGCGACCGCCGCCGGCACGACCACCACGCCATCGTCGTCGGCCACCATGGTGTCACCGGCGGCGACGGCCACGCCTCCCACGGTCACTTCCACGCCGTGCGCGGTCACGTCGAGCCGGCCGTCGATGTCCAGCGGCGACGTGCCGGCCGCGAACACCGGATAGCCGAGCTCGGCGATCTGCACCGTGTCGCGGATCAGCCCGTCGGTCACCGTGCCAACTGCGCCTCGCGCTCGGCATGTCGTCGAGAGCAGCTCGCCCCAGACGGCGGCCGCGTCCGACGGCCCGCTGGCCACCACGACCAGGTCACCCTCCGACACGGCGTCCAGCGCCGCCAGCAGCCCGGCGTAGCGCTCGCCGGTCCGTGGAGCGGCCGGGGCGCACTGCATCGTGAAAGCCCGGCCGGTCAGCGTCCCTGTGCCCGAGTAGCGGGTCAGCCGCCCGATGCTCTGCCGGCGCAGGCCGATCGCGTCCAGCGCATCCGAGACCTGGGCCGCGCGCGGGTCAGGCGACACGGGCGGCGGCCTCCGCGAACTCACGGACCGCGTCCGGGTTGAGCTCGATCCCCAGGCCCGGCCGTGCCGGGATCCCCAGCCGCCCGCTGTCGAAGACCAGCTCGTCGACCGTCAGCTCCTTGCGCAGCCGAGACTCGCACAGCTCCGCCGGCAGGAACTCGAAGAACGGGATGTGCGGCGTGACCGTGGCCAGGTGCGCCGCCGCGGCCACCGAGATCCCCGTCTTCCACGCGTGCGGCACCACCCGCAGGCCGGCTTCGCCGGCCATGTCGCACACTCGCCGCGCCTCGGTGAACCCGCCTACGCGGCCGATGTCTGGCTGGACGACGTCGACGGCGGATCGCTCGATCAGCTGCGCGAACTCGTGCCTCGACGACAGCCACTCGCCGGCGGCGATGGCCACGGGCGACGCCGCCGCCAGCCTGGCGTAGCCGTCGAGGTCGTCCGTCCAGAGCGGCGTCTCCAGGAAGAAGATGTCGTACTCCGCGATCCGCTCGGCAACGGCGAGCGCACGCTCGACGGTGTCGAACGCGTACTGCGCATCGACCATCAGCGTCATCTCGCGCCCGGCCGCCGCGCGCACCTCGCGCGTCACCTCGACCACCCAGTCATCCGGCCCGGACAGCCCCTTATGCGCATACGGGCCGGAGAACGTCGCCTCCAGCTTGGCCGCCGTGAACCCCAGGTCGCGCGCCCGCGTCGCCCAGCCGACCATCGACTCGACGTACGCCTCGAAGGACGAGACCTCCGGCTGCAGGGACGCGTAGGGCGTCAGCGTCTGGCCGCGCGCCTCGCCCCACAGCTGCCAGCACGGCACGCCCTCGGCCTTGCCCCGCAGGTCCCACAGTGCGATGTCGATGGCGCCGATCGCGTGCATCAGCGCGCCGCGGCGCCCGGTCATGCAGGTGCCGACGTACAGCTTCTGCCAGATCGCCTCGACGTCGGCCGGGTCGCGGCCCATCAGCAGCGGCCGAAGACCCCGGTCCATCGTGTGCGTCCCCGGCGCGTCGATGCAGGCGCGGGCGATCCACGCGTTGAGA
>DATLLN010000237.1:0-4590 GCA_035537835.1 Gaiellales bacterium | reverse complement strand
TCCTTGGGCTGTTCGTCCATGCCTGCCACCGTAGCACCATCCCGGGCTCTACCATCCGCCCATGAGTGGATCCGTGATCGCCGAGCTGGCCGAGCCGCTGTCCGAGGCGGTTGCGGCGCTCGGTGCGGACGGCGCCCCCGTGCGGCTCGAGCGGCCCGCCAACCCGACGCACGGCGACTACGCCAGCGCCGTCGCGATGTCGCTGGCCAAGCCGCTGCGGTCGGCTCCCAGGGAGATCGCCGGCCGGATCCTCGAGCAGCTCGACTCGCCGTGGGTCGAGGGTGCCGAGATCGCCGGACCCGGGTTCATCAACCTGCGGCTGACGCCGTCCTGGTACGGGCATGTGGTCTCGCGGATCCTGGCCGAGGGCGGAGGGTACGGTGCCGGCGCGACGCCGAAGCCACAGCGAATCCAGGTCGAGTTCGTTTCCGGCAATCCGACGGGCCCGGTCACCGTTGGCGCTGCACGCAACGCTGCGTACGGCGACTCGTTGTCCAGGCTGTTCGCGTTCGCCGGCAACGACGTGTCGCGCGAGTATTACTTCAACGATGCCGGCCGCCAGGTCGACCTGTTCGGTGCGTCGCTGATGGCGCGGGCACGCGGCGAGGAGGTGCCAGAGGACGGCTACCACGGCGAGTACGTGGCGGAGATCGCCGCCGGCCTGGGGCTGCCCGCGGACGCGCCGGTGGAGGAATGGACGCGCGCAGGCACCGCCACGATGATCGCCCAGATCCGGGTCACCCTGGATCGCTTCCGGATCGAGTTCGACAGCTGGTTCCTCGAGCGGTCGCTCTACGAGGACGGCTCGGTCGACCGGGCGATCGCGCGGCTGAAGGCCGCCGGGCACACGTACGAGCTGGACGGAGCCCTGTGGTTCCGGGCGACCGAGTTCGGCGACGACAAGGACCGCGTCATAGTCCGCTCGAACGGCGAGCCCGGCTACTTCGCGGGCGATCTCGCATACATCATCTCCAAGCTGGAACGCGGGTTCGACGTCGCGGTGTACGTGCTCGGCGCCGATCACCACGGCTACGTCGGCAGGCTGAAGGGCGGCGCCGTGGCGCTGGGCTACGAGCCCGACCGGGTCGACGTCCAGATCTACCAGCTGGTGCACCTCACGGACGGCCGGATGTCGAAGCGGGCCGGGGTTGTCGTCACGCTCGACGAGCTGATCGACCTGATCGGCGTGGATGCCGCGCGGCTGGCCCTGGTGCAGCGCTCGCACGACCAGACGATCGACCTCGATCTCGACCTGCTGGTCGCGCAGAACGCCGAGAACCCGGTCTACTACTCGCAGTACGCGCACGCCCGGATCGCCGGCATCCTGGCCAAGGCCGACGGCGGCCCGTACGCGCCCTCGGCCTCATGGCAGCCCGAGGAGTTCGAGATGGCGCTGGTCAAGCAGCTGGCGGACTTTCCCGATCTGGTGGCCGAGGCGGCCGATCGCCGAGGCCCGCACCGGATCGTCGCCTACGTGCAGGACACCGCGCGCGCGTTCCACCGGTTCTACACGGAGTGCCCGGTACTGCGGGCGGAGCCCGAGCTGCGCGAGACGCGGCTCGCGCTCTGCGCCGCCACCAAGCAGGTGGTCGCAACGGCGCTCGACCTGATCGGGGTCGAGGCGCCGGACAAGATGTAACAACGGCGTCAGACCCCCGTTGTTACACGGCGGCCCGCACCGCGTCGATGACGCGGTACGTGTGGTCGTCATTGAGCGGCGTCGGCCAGGTCGAGAGCTTGACCGCGACCAGCTCACGCGTCCGGTCGACGTGGATCATCTGGCCATGGATGCCGAGCGCCGACATCACGCCGGCCGGTTCGTAGACCCACCACTTGTTGCGGTAGTGGCCGTCCGGCGCACGCTCCTCGCGGTCGCCCTCCAGCCACGCACGGCGGCACTCCTCGTCGCCCCGGAACGTGTCGTCGATCCAGTCGGACGGGATGATCCCGCCGCCGCCGCCGGTGCGGACGAGCTCGCCGAAGCGGGCCAGGTCGCGCAGGCTGGCGCACATGCCACCGTCGCCGAGCGCGTGGCCCAGACGGTCGACGGTGATGTCGGCGTCCTGTTCGGCACCCATCGGCTGCCAGATCTCGCGCGAGATCAGCTGGGCCAGACTCGCGCCGCCGACCCGCTCGACCACCCAGCCCAGAGTGTCCGTGAGGATCGAGCGGTAGTCGAAGTGGTCGCCGTGGGGAAACGCGAGGCCGAGCGTCGTGATGTAGGTGTAGAGATCGGGTGCGGCCAGCTCGCCGTCCGGCGGGCTCCAGCCGATGATCGGCTCGAACAGCCGCACGTCCGAGGTCGGATCCTCGTACTCCTCGCCGAACTTCGTGCCCGCGCGCATGTCCAGCAGGTGGCGCACCGTGCAGCCGTCGAACGACGTTCGGTCGAGCTCCGGGATGTACTCGGACACCTCGTGCTCGGGGTCGAGCTCGCCGCGACCGACCTGGATCCCGGCCACCGTCGAGACCACCGACTTGGTCACCGACTGCATCAGATGGGTCGACGCCGGGGTCATGCCGGTCTCGTAGTGCTCGTGGATCACCGTGCCCCGGTGCATCACCAGGAACGCGTCCGTCCAGGTCTCGGCCAGCGCCGCGGCCAGGTCGTCGGGGATCGGGCGGACGTCCATCGGCAGTGACGAGGGCGGACCCTCGCCGCGCCAGATGCGCTCGGTCGGGATCAGCTCGCGGACGTGCTGGTAAGCCCAGCGGTGATACGGGGGCTGCTGCCAGGTACTCAGAGTCGGTCTGTCCATGGCAGGCGATGCTAGCCTGACGGGCCATGAGCGTGCCCACCGCACCGGCCGTGTACGAGGTCGAGGAGCTCTCCGAACGCCTCGCCGAGGACGGCGTCGACACCAACGACGGCGAGTGGTACGCCATCCGCACCGACCCCTGGCCGTGCCCCGCCTGCGGCGAGGTGTTCGACTACGTCACCGCCTGCCACCACGTCGTCGTGGCGGAGCAGCGGGATGACCTGATCGACCACGCCGTCCGCTGCTCGCAGGTCGGCCGCAACCCCAAGATCGTGCGCTACGACGACCAGCTGCCGACCATCACACTGTGGCAGTGGCGCGCGCTGGGCCGGCCGGTGCACGGGATCAAGAAGTCCTGAGCGGGCCGGCGCTCGTCTGGTTTCGCCAGGACCTGCGCCTCGCGGACAATCCGGCTCTGCGCTCGGCGGCCGCCCGCGGCGCCCCCGTCATCCCGGTCTACGTCTGGTCGCCCGAGGAGGAGGACGGGTGGGAGCCCGGCGGCGCCTCACGGTGGTGGCTGCACCGGTCGCTGCACGCCCTGGACGCGGAGCTCCGGCGGCACCGCTCCCGGCTGATCGTGCGCCGCGGCCCGGCGCTGAAGGTGTTGCGGGAGTTGATCGCCGAGACCGGCGCCGGGGCGGTGCGCTGGAACCGTCGGTACGAGCCGCACGCCGTCGATCGCGACCGCGCCGTGAAACGGGAGCTGGCCGAGGACGGGGTGGAGGCGGAGAGCGCGAACGCGGCGCTGCTGTTCGAGCCGTGGACGGTCGCGACCGGCGGCGGCGACCCCTACAGGGTCTTCACGCCGTTCTGGAAGGCCTGCCTGGCCGCCGGGCCGCCCCCCGAACCCGAGCCGGCGCCGTCGCTGAGCCGGCCCTCGTCATGGCCCGAGAGCCTGGCGATCGACGACCTCGGCCTCGACCCGGCGATCGACTGGGCGGGCGGCCTGGAGGAGACGTGGACGCCGGGGGAGCGGTCCGCCGGCGAACGGCTGGACGCCTTCCTCGAGGACGACGTGGCGAGCTACGCGCACGACCGCGACCGTCCCGACCGGCCGGGCACCTCGCGGCTCTCGCCGCACCTGCACCACGGGGAGATCGGCCCCCGCCAGATCTGGCACGAGATCCACGGGCGCGGGCTCGACCCGCGGCGGTTCCTGGCCGAGGTCGGCTGGCGGGAGTTCGCCCACCACCTGCTCTATCACTTCCCGCACACGCCCGAGCGACCGCTCCGCCACGAGTTCGAACGGTTCCCGTGGCGCACCGACCGCACGGCGCTGCGCGCGTGGCAGCGCGGCCAGACGGGCTACCCGCTGGTCGACGCCGGCATGCACGAGCTGTGGACGACCGGCTGGATGCACAACCGCGTGCGGATGGTGGTCGCGTCCTTCCTGGTCAAGCACCTGCTGCTGCCCTGGCAGGAGGGCGCCCGGTGGTTCTGGGACACCCTGGTCGACGCCGATCTGGCGAACAACACGCTGGGCTGGCAGTGGACGGCCGGCTGCGGCGCGGACGCCGCACCGTTCTTCCGCATCTTCAACCCGGCGCTCCAGGCCGAGCGCTATGACCCTCGCGGCGCCTACGTCAGGGCATGGGCGCCGGATCCGCCGGCGCCGATCGTCGATCACCGGGTGGCCCGGGAACGGGCGCTGGAGGAGTTCGCCGAGATCCGGCAAGGATCGCCACAGCACCGATGACCAGCGCCAGCGCGGCGAGCGCCATTCCGGCGCGCATGCCGGTCGTGAACGCGTCGGCGGCGATCTCGCCCAGACGGGCGCCGAGCTTCGCCGTGATCTCGGCGACCTGCCCGCCGGCGACGGTCTGACCGAGGT
>DATLLN010000236.1:0-4113 GCA_035537835.1 Gaiellales bacterium | reverse complement strand
GGAGAAGACCAGGTTGGGCGCGCCGCCCGACCCGGTCACGTACTTGCCGTCGACGACGATCGAGCCGGTGGCCTGGATCTGGCCCTCGGCCTTCTCGACGCCGTCGGCCGTCTTGGCGGTGGCGATCACCGACTCCGGGAGCGGGCCGGCCACCGCGCCGCTGTCGGTCGTGAACGCCGTCTTCTTGGACAGGACGACGTCGATGCCCTTGTTGCTCTCGTGGAAGATGTCCGAGAACGCGTTGTTGATCTGGTCGCGGAGGATGAAGGTGCCCGTGATCATCGACGTGCCGAGCACGATCGAGAGCGCCGTCAGCACCGTGCGGAGCTTGCGGCCCCACAGTCCGCGGAGGGCTACCTGCATCACAGCGCACTGACCTCCGCCATCGCCGCCAGCACGTCCGAGGCCCCCGAGCGGCCCTGGTCGCGGACGATCTGGCCGTCCGCCAGGAACAGCACGCGATCGGCCATCGCCGCCGCGTTGGCGTCGTGGGTGACCATCACCGTGGTCTGCCCGTAGGTCGTCACCATGGTGCGCAGCAGGTTCAGGATCTCGCCACTGGTCGCCGAGTCGAGGTTGCCGGTCGGCTCGTCCGCGAACATCACGGTCGGCCTCGACGCCAGCGCCCGGGCGATCGCCACGCGCTGCTGCTGGCCGCCGGACAGCTCGGACGGCCGGTGCTTGCGGCGGTCGCCGAGCCCGACCTGGTCGATGATCTCGTTCGCCCAGGTCTGGTCGACGTTCTCGCCGGCCAGGCGCAGCGGCAGCAGGATGTTCTCCTCCGCAGTCAGCATGGGCAACAGGTTGAAGAACTGGAAGATGAACCCGATGTGGTCTCGCCGCAGCTGGGTCAGCTGCGTGTCCGACATCGTGGTGATGTCGCTGCCAGCAATGGATACACGACCCGTGGTGGGGAGGTCGAGTCCCGCCAGGATGTGCATCAGCGTCGACTTGCCGGATCCCGACGGTCCCATGACAGCGGTGAACTGCCCGGTGGGGATCGTCAGCGAGACGCCCCTCAGCGCCTCGACGGCGGTATCGCCGACGCCGTACGTTCGGGTGATGTCGAACGCCTCGACGGCAGCATTCGGCTCACTGTGGTGTTCGGTCATGCGACCTCCTTCCCAGTCCGCCTCCTCGTCTCGCACCATAGCGAAGGAGGCGTGACGGGATCGTTACGGCGATTCGGTGCGGCAGATATCGAGCACGAGAGCCACCAGCTCGCCCAGCCGGGCGTCGGACAGCGGGCCGTCGTTGACCGCCCGCAGATCCTCCAGCAGCCGCTCCTCGCGACCCGGGTCGCTGATCGGATATCCGTGCTCGCGCTTGTGGCTGAACAGTGCGGAGACCAGCTCGATCCGCTCGTTCAGGGCACCGACGATCGCCACGTCCTGCTCGGTGATGCGGCGTCGATACTCCTGGACGGCGGGGTCGGCTGAGGGCTCCACGGTCGGCAGAGTGTACCGAGGTCAGCCGGTGGCCAGCGCGATCACCAGCGCCGTCAGGTTGACCGCCGCGTGCGATGCCATTACAGGCAACACGCTGTCCGATCGGCGCCGCACCTCCCCCAGGGCGAGGCCGGCGATGGCGACCACCGGCAGCACGCGGATCGTGCCGTGCGCGATCGCGAACAGGCCGGCGGTCAGCCCCAGGGCGTGGCTGCCGAACGCGGCGAACCCGAGTCCGCGGAACAGCAGCTCCTCGCAGATCGGCACGAGCACCACCAGCACCGCGATCGCGACCGCGAGCAGCGCCCATTCCGAGCCGTCGCGCGGGGCGCGGTCGGGTGCGATGCCCTGGGCCTCGTCGCCGTGCAGCAGCGGCTCCAGCGCCAGGCTGGACACGAGGATCACCGCGAAGGCGGCCGCGGCCAGCTGCGCCGCCCGCACCGGATCGACGCTGCGGATCGCCAGCACCGGGCGGATCGAGCGCTTCGACACCCATGCGGCGAACAGGGCGTAGCCGCCGATCACCAGGGCGGTGACAGCGGCTGCGGCAACGTATGACGCCTTGTAGACCCCGTTCGACTGGTCGGTGGTGGCCAGGTTGGCGGCGATGAAGTTCGCGGTGAAGACGATCGCCGGCGGCAGCATCCACCAGGCCGGGACCCGCGTCCGCTGTGCGGGTTCGGCGCTCACAGCAGCGCGGCGACCTCGGTCAGCCGGGCGATCGTCCCCGGCCGGCCGCCGTCGCGGTCGATGATCCTCACGTCGATTCCCGCCTCGCGGGCGCCGTCGCCGTCCGCCTCCGGCGTGTCGCCGACGTGCAGTGCCTGTCCCGGTGCCAGGTCGAGCCGCTCCAACGCCACCCGGAACGGCGCCGGATCGGGCTTGGAGGCTCCGGTCGCCGCAGAGGTGACGACCACGTCGAACGCCAGCCCCAGCCGGGCGAGCACCGCGTCCAGGCTGTAGTCCCAGTTCGACACGACGGCGGGGCGCACGCCGCGACGCTCAAGCTCGGCCAGCGTGGGGGCGACGTCGTCGAACAGGCGGTACGCGATCGAGTCGCCCAGGGCCGCGACCGCGGCCTCTGGGGTGACCGGCAGGCTCAGGCGCTCGACCACGATGCCCGCGCAGTCAAGCTCCAGCGCGCGCAGCGACGGCGCGTCGACCGCCTCGTGGCAGTACGCGGCGAAGTGGGAGGCCTCGGCGAGGAACGCGGCCTCGACGTCCGCCCGGTCGCGGTCGAGCCCCAGCCGGTCGCGCACCGCGCGGTGCAGCCGACCGAACGGGTCGTCAAGCTCGAACAGCGTCCCGAAGGCGTCGAACAGCACCGCCTGGTAGCGGGTCACGGGCTCTGGCCGGAGCCCGCGAGGTTCGGATGCAGGTCGCGCGCGAGCGTCCGCAGCGAGTCGACGACGCGCGGCCCGCTGCGGGCGAGCACGGCGTCGGGCACGATCGCGAACCGCTTGTCGGCGATCGCCGGGAGCTTGCGGGTGGACTTCGCCTCGCGCAATCCCTCCTGCGTCACGCCGCTGGCCGCCACGGCCCGGTACACCTGCGGCGCCGCGGCGGCCAGCTTGACCGGGCCGAACGGCTTGCCGATATCGGCGTCTGCGGCCACGTTCTTGCCGCCCGCCATCGAGATCAGATCGGCCGCCAGCGACTGCGGGCCGATCGTATAGAAGTAGCCGCGGTCGACGAACACCGGCACCTCGGGATCGCCGGCGTAGGTCGAGCGGATCGCGGCGATCTTCCGCTGCATCTCGGTGTACAGGCGATGGGAGGCGGCGCCATGGCCGGTCAGCAGGCCGGTCTGCAGGATGTCGTGCTCGATCCCCTGGACCGACCGGTCGTCGGTCACGTACACGTCTGCGCCGGCCTTCAGGCCCAGTCTGTCGGCCGCGGCGGAGGAGCCGATCAGCTCCACCGGCACGATCACCAGGTCGGGGCGCGCCTTGCGCACCTTCTCCACCGAGATCTTCCCCTGCGCGTCGAGCATCGACTTGACGTGGGTCGCGGCGAGTGGGTAGGTCTCCGTGCCCGTGCCGCCGACGATCTGCCTGCCGGCGCCGTAACTGAAGGCAGCCTCGGTGATGCCCGGATCGAGCGACACGACGCGCTTCGGGGCCTGCAGCACCTTGACCTCGCGGCCCATCGCGTCGTCCGCCTGCTGCGGGAAGGGCGGCAGCGCGCCGATCGGCTCGTGCTTCTGGCCGCAGGACGCACCAAGCAGCATGACCGCCAGGGCGGCGAGCACGAGGGGGAGGCGCATGAACGGCGATTGTAGTCTTCGCCCATGGGCCGCCGTAGCGCTCTGTTCTGGGCGGTGATCGCTGTTGCCCTGCTGGGACTCGCGATCTACCTGCCCGCCTACGTGGCCCGCTCGGCCACCGCGCCCGACGGCCCCGTCGACTTCCTGTCCAATCCGCTGGACGGCTGGCGGTTCATGGTCGACGCGACCCGCGAGGTGCCGGATGCGGCGGTCGGCACGCCGGCCCAGGCGCGGACGCGCGCCGTCTCCCTGTTCGCTGCCACCGGTGTCCAGCCGACCCGGGTCGACCTGCTGTACGTGCCGGGAGGTGAGCTTCGGGTCGGATCGGGGCAGGGGAGCCATATGCAGCCGACGAACTCCACACTGGTCTGGCGGGTGACCGGCCGAACGCGGCCGGAA
>DATLLN010000235.1:0-2741 GCA_035537835.1 Gaiellales bacterium | reverse complement strand
CACCCAGAGCAGGGGCATGTCACCCGGGACATCCACGGTCGTGGTCTTCCCGTTCACGTTCAAAGTGAATGGCATAACGTTAACTCTCAGCAGGAAAGGGAGATCGCTGACAAGGAATCCGGTGTATTAGACGGCGAGCGGGCCCGAAAAGCAAGAGCCAGCTCAGAGACGCGGATGCCATAATGAGCAACCATGACGCGCCGGATTCTGGGAGTCCTCGCCGTATTCGCGCTCATGCCGGGGTTTGCCACCCTGCAATCGCCCGCCGGCCCGCCGGTCCCGGTGACGGTCCAGACGCCCACCGCAGCCTCGGTCCCGGTACCGGCCGAGCCCGCCCAGCCGTTCGACGACTGGCTCGCCGCGCTGATCGAGGAGGCGGACCGTAAAGGCTTTGACGACAGCCTGATCGCGGAAACGCTGACCGGCCTGGCGCCGCTGCCGCGGGTCATCCAGGCGGACCGTTCCCAGGCCGAGCTCAATCCCGGCCTCGACCGCTATCTGTCCACCCGCCTGACCCGCCCGGTCATCAACCGCGGCCGCGAGCTCATCCGCCAGAACCGCACGCTGCTCGCCCGGATCGAGCGGGAGCACAAGGTCCAGCGCCGCTTCGTCATGGCCATCTGGGGGATGGAAACGCGCTACGGCCGCATCACCGGCCGCGAGCCGATCTTCCGCGCGCTGGCCACGCTCGCCTGGGAACCGCGGCGGGCCGACTACTTCCGCAACGAGCTGTTCGACGCGCTGACGATGGTCCAGCGCGGGCACATCGAGGCGAAGGCGATGACCGGATCGTGGGCGGGCGCGATGGGGCAACCGCAGTTCATGCCGTCCAGCTATCTGAAACACGCCGTCGACTTCGACAAGGACGGCCGCATCGACATCTGGCGCTCGGTGCCCGACGCACTCGCGTCCATCGCGAATTATCTCGAGAGCTACGACTGGCAGTCCGACGAGACGTGGGGCCGCGAGGTCCGCGTCTCACCCGCCGCGCGCGCGAAGATCACCGCGGAAGTCCCGCTGCGCAAGGAAGGCTGCTTCGCGATCCGCAACATGACCGAGCGCCGCGACCTCGAGGACTGGGCCGAGCTCGGCGTCCGCCGCGCCGACGGTGCCGCGCTGCCACGCGCCGACGTGAAGGCGAGCCTCGTCACCACCGGCGACGGCCACACGTTCCTCGCCTACCGGAACTACGAGGCGATCCTCGGGTACAACTGCGCGCACTACTACGCGCTCAGCGTCGCGATGCTGGCCGATCGCTATTGATGGGCCGCCTGAAGGCGGCCCCTACGATCTTTTGACTCGGCTCGTTGCCCTTCCACTTACTTTGCACTTTGAAGTTTGAACTTTGAACTTGGAGGAATCCCCCTTGTCATCCGCCTACGAGAGCGCCACGCTCATCATCCGACTGTATGAACTGCGCCGCGACCCGACGATGCGCGAGGCGCGGATCTGGTTTGCGCGCAGCTTCAATCCCGGCACGATCGAAGAAGTGATGCAGGCCGTCTCCGGCCCCAACAGCGCCGACTTCCGCATGGTCACCAGCTACTGGGACATGGCGGCATCCTTCGTCCTCAACGGCGCGATCGACGAGAAGATGTTCAACGACGCCAACGGCGAGCAGCACGTGATCTTCAGCAAGATCGAGCCGTTCATTGCCGAGTATCGCAGCCGGATGGGGAACCCCGGCTACCTGGCGAGCCTCGAAGAGGTGGTGATGAAGACGCCGGGCGCGCGGGAGCGGATGGTGATGCTGAGGGAGCGATTCAAGGCGATGGCGGCGAAGTAACACGAGGCGATTACGCGTCCTCGTGCTGCCTGCGTCGTCAGCCATGAGGACAGCGCAGGACCGTATGCCGCTCCGCAAAACCGGCTCGATCCGAACACCTCAGCCTTCGCCGCCGAGCAACGCGCTGTGCCAAAGCACTGACTACGGTTTTGCTCCGGGCATATGGTCCTGCACTGTCCCGAGCCGGCGATGCCTGGACTCTATGGTCGACGCGACCTCGGACCCCGCTGGAATCACGAACCACAAAGCGCGAACGCTGAACTTGAACGTTGAACAGCGAACCGAACCCTGAACCCCGAACACGAACCGGGCACCAAGAACCCGGAAGCGTGAACATCAGGGTCCTCACCCCCGTGGCGCCCCTGCCATGAACGCCGCGTTCGTCGGCGCGGGCACGCCGCCAGCCGCCTCGATCGTGACGGCCACGGCCCTGGGCGGCGCGATGTCGGGCGGCGTGAGGAACACCTCCGGCCCTTCGCCGGTCAGCACGCCCGCGCTGATCGGCGCCGGGCCTCCGCTGGTGAACACCCAGACCTGATAGACCTGCCCCTGCGGCAGCGGCGGCAGGTTCGTCCCGGAGAACACCATGCCGCGCTGCCGGCTCCACATCGCGCGGCCCGATGCCTGGGGTGCGCTGGCCAGCCCGGCGAGGTCGATGCGCACGACGTCGGGGGCGGTGAGGACGCCGAGCACCGTCTGCGTGGCGCTGGCCGCCGCGCGGGCGTCGGCGAGCCGCTGTTCTGAATCGCGCACCGCCGCGGTGGACTCCTCGATGCGGGCCTCGAGTGCGGCGATTTGCGCGCGCGTCTGACCGCGCTGGTCGAGGGCGTAGAAGGCGAAGCCCGCGGCCATCACCAGCATCGCCGCATACGGCAGCCACACGGGCAGCGCGGACGACGACTTGCGCGGCGTCATCGTGACGACGGGCGCGGGTGGTGTCGACGCCGTCGTGGAC
>DATLLN010000234.1:0-2285 GCA_035537835.1 Gaiellales bacterium | reverse complement strand
ACGACCCGAGCCGCCTGACCCAGTCGCGCCTGCTCGACATGCGGCCCACGAACAGCATCGCGGACGGGACGCTGAGGCCGGGGGAGACGTTCAGCGACGGTCAGATCAGCGTCACCACGCTGTCGGCCGGCGCCGGCGCGGCGAGCGTGTCCGTGAACATGTCCGCGCCGCCGCTCGACCAGCAGTCGCCGTCGGCCCCCACGGGGCTGTCGCACTCCCTGCTCACGTCCGGCCTGCGTCTCTCGTGGCAGGGCAGCGGCGACAACGTGGGGGTCGCCACCTACCCCGTCTACCGCGACGGCATCGAGGTCGGCAGCTCCGCGACCAGCTCCTACGACGACACGACCGTGTTGCCGTGCCAGCACGTGTACACGGTCTACGCGCAGGACGGGGCCGGCAACCGCAGCGCGGCCTCGGCGCCGTACGTGGTCACCGTGCAGGCCGGGAAGGTCTCGAAGCTCAAGAGCCGCACGACCGACCGCAGCGGGCCGAGCCTGTGGCTGATGAAGCGCCGGCTACGGGGCGGTCGCCTGCTGCTCACCGCCAAGGCGTCCGACGAGGCCGGCGTCGCGCGCGTAGAGATTCGCATCGACGGGCGCACGGTGCGGGCGCGGCGGGCGAACAAGGTGAGCTACCGCTGGCACCGGCGACCCGGCAGGCACCGCATCGGCGTGGTCGCATACGACAAGCGCGGCAACCGCACGAGCTATCTGCTGAAGCTGACTGTCCCGCGCGCTTAGGATTCGGCTGTGACTCGCGGCACCTCGCTCGCGCTGGGCGCGATGGCGATCTCCGTGTTCGTGATCGCCAACGACCTGACCGCGCTCAGCGTCGCGCTGCCCCAGATCGAGAAGGACTTCGACGCGGACGTATCGACCATCCAGTGGGTGATCAACGCCTACGCGCTCGTGTTCGGCGTTCTGATCGTGACCGGCGGGCGGCTGGCCGACATGATCGGGCGGCGGCGCGTGTTCTTCATCGGCGCCGCGATCTTCGCCGGCTTCTCCGTGCTCGGCGGCGCCGCGCAGGACGAGCTCTGGCTGATCGTCTGCCGGGCGCTGATGGGCATTGGCGGCGCGCTGATGTGGCCGGCGGTGCTCGGCATGACCTACGACATCCTGCCCGACGACCGGGCCGCGCTGGCGGGCGCGCTGATCATCGGGTCGGCGGGATTCGGCAACGCCGCCGGCCCGCTGATCGGCGGCGTGCTGACCGACGCGCTCAGCTGGCGCTGGATCCTGTTCGCCAACCTGCCGATCGCGGCGCTGGCCTGCTTCGTCACCTGGCGCAGCGTGAGCGAGAGCCGCGGCGCCGGGGCGGAGGAGGGCATCGACGTACCCGGCGTGGCGACGCTGTCGGCCGGCCTGGTGGCGCTGCTGATCGCGCTCGACCAGGTCACCGACTGGGGCTGGAGCGACCCGCGCATCCTCGGTCTGTTCGCCGGCTGCGCGCTGCTTCTGGTCGCGTTCGGGCTGATCGAGCGGCGCGCCGGGGAGCGGGCCCTGATCCCGCGCGAGGTGATGGCCAACCCGTCGTTCCGCGCCGCCTGCGTGGCGACGCTGCTGATGTCCGCGACCTTCTTCGCCGTGCTGCTCTACCTGCCCCAGTTCATGCAGAAGATCCTCGGCTGGGATCCGCTCGAGGCGGGCGTCGGGCTGCTGCCCCTGATGGGGGTGTTCGCCGCCGTCTCGTTCGCGGCCGGGCCGCTGTACGAGCGCTTCGGGGCGAAGCGGGTCGTGAGCGCCGGCGCCGCCTGCCTGGCGGGCGGCATCTTCCTGATCTCGCTGATCGACGCCGACTCCGGCTGGGGCGCGCTGGTGCCCGGGATGGTCGTCACGGGCCTCGGCGTCGGGCTGTTCTACTCGTCGATCACAACAGCGGCGGTGACGGCGCTCGACCCGTCGCGCTCGAGCCTCGCGGGCGGCATCGTCTACATGTTCCAGATCGCCGGCGGGTCGGTCGGCCTGGGGCTGACGACGACCGTCTTCACGACGGCCTCCGAGGACAAGCTCCAGAGCGCCGCCACCGGGCTGAGCGAAAGCGAGATCGAGGACGTGCAGGGCGTGCTCGCCGGAACCGACTCCGCCGCCGAGGTGCTCCAGCGCGTGGGCGCCACGACCGCCGACCGGCTGACGGACCTCGTGCGGGAGGCGTTCGCCGCCGGGCTGACCTGGTCGTTCCGGCTGGTGGCGGTGCTGGCGCTGGCCGGGCTGCGCGGCGTGCCGAAGGTGATCCACGAGGAGGTGCTGGCCGGCGGGCACCGATGAGCCCCACCAAGTCGGGAT